>NZ_JAUBOS010000038.1:0-53239 GCF_036700365.1 Microcoleus sp. w2-18bC1 | reverse complement strand
GTTTTGACAGCGCCTTCAAGAATTACCTTTTGGTAGTTTCTTTAGAATCCCTGTTGCTTCAGCACAGGGAGTGTCAACTACTTAATGTTTAATCTCACAGCGCGAGGCTAAAGCTTCAACAGCGTGGAGGAGTTGAGTTGGAGTCCAATTTGCAGTCAACCCACTGGCGATCGCACACGCTCCCGCACCGACACCTTCCTTAACATAGCCGCGATCGTAAGCTTGCAGTTGCGCGTAGCGAGATCCAGCAAAACTTAGCTGCGCCGCCAACAGAGGTACACCGCCGATCTCATTAGCGAGTCCTACAGTGTCTCCTGTAGGGTCTTCGGCCACCCAGCGCGTAGTCCCCACCGCAACTTGTTTGGGACGCCATACTAGATCATATTCACGGGCTAAGGCTTGCATCAAAGCGTACACTGCCAGCATTTGTGTACCCCCAGCCAGAAGCACCCCGCAAGTCTGACTCGCGGCGATCGCCATTGCCGCCACAGCTATTTGCATCGGATCGCCCACTGCCGCTACCAATTCCAGGGGAGTGCTGTTTTGTCCGCCAATTTCCCACTCAGCATTATTGAGTCCCGCTGTCACCGCAGCCAATTTTTGAGCGTGATTGCAGCGAGGATGAGAACTATTAACTTTGCCCGCCGCTGCAATACCCAAACCCATTAACACGCCCAAAGCAGTAGTCGTTCCCCCAACTACGCACTCCCCTAAAATTAAATAGCTGCCATTAGTTTGAGCAGCCAATTTTGCTCCCCAAATTAATCCTTGTTCGAGCAAATGTTTGACTGTTTCTAGTTCTAAAGCATTCCCCGAAATCAGACACTTTGCCGGAGTGCCGCCTAAGTCAATTGCAGGTACGGGAGGTGGGAGGGGCAAACCAGGATTAAATAGGTAAAGCGGAAGTTCTAAAGCTTCGACTACAGCGCGAGATATCAGTACCGGCGAGGCACCCGCTTCTAGGGGCGGCAAAGGATATTGGGGCGACGGTTGGGGGCCGTTATACAAAAATTCTGCATCAGCCAAACAAGTAAATTGTCGATCGTGCGGGGTTGCTCCTGCTGCTGAAATCCCCGGAATTAAGCCCGTAGCGGTAAATCCTAACACGCAGGCAAATATCGGTTTTCGTCCCCGATAGCGATCGAGCCATCGCTGCCCCTGTTCAATTTCTGTATAAATACCAATCATAGTTAGTCATTAGTTATTAGTCATCAGTTATCCGTCAACAGTCAACAGTCAACAGTCAACAATTCCCAATAACTACTCTTCATAATCGATCAAAACTTGCACCCAGCTTGGTGGCCGCGGAATTGGATTTCCCAAACGATCTAATAGCAGCAAAGCTACTAAATGCACTACAAATAAATAAACAATATTGTTAACCAAAATCATCCCGGCGGCGATCGCCCCAATTGTGTTCAAACTCGGTACATTAAGCCAGCCCAGCTTCACAAACACCCATTCCACCATCTCTGTTACCTGGGCGGTTACGTAAACCCATAAATCTTGACCCACCAACGCTGACAGCAGCCAAAACCGAAAAAAGAAGCCTACAGTACCAATTACTGCACCCACACTAACAGAGAGTGACCAACTCGCTTTGCGCCTCCAAAGTCCTCCCAGCGCAACTCCCATAATTCCAAAAGGCATCACGTATAAAATGCTCCGCGTCGGGCCCATCAGTACCGACAGCAGCAAACCCGATACCAAAGCTGCCATCCAAGCTGCTCGGTTGCCCCAGCGCAAGTAAACCAGGGCGATGGGTATCGGAAAAAAAACCCGCAGCAAAGGCCCCAGCGGAAAGTAATAATTTACCAGCCAAATTAAGCTAGCGGTACTTGCCAAAAAAGCCGTTTCTACCAGCCTTAAAGGTGCTTCCCCAGAGACGCGCTTCCCCAGATCGGGATTTGTACGATCGCCCGCCATGGCTGCAATATCAGCGGTTTGCGACTCGTTATTTGTACTGGGTGAACTACCCGAATTAGACGCAGCATCTGCTGACAAAAAATCACTCATCCGATTTTAGATTTTAGATTTTAGATTTTAGATTTTACGGGACTTGCGCCCCATGCGGCTGATTCCCGATTTTCCGATTTTAGATTTTAGATTTTAGATTTTAGATTTTACGGGGCTTGCGCCCCATACGGCTGATTCCCGGTTGCACTGTTTGGATGCCTCGCCGCCAAATTTAATATTGCTCCCAGAAACCGGGTTTAGGTAGGAACGCAAGTCTTATTTTAGATGGGTTTTCTCAGCCTAAATTTTCAGCAGCATTATTTTTCAATTTTGGCTTCCTGGATTACCAAAACCGAACAAGATGCGTGGTGAACAACATAATTGCTGACGCTGCCGAGGAAAGCTTCTGTAAACCCCGTGCGGCCACGCCTCCCCAACACTATTAAATCTGCGCCCCAAGTTTCGGCGGATTTACAGATACAATGCCCCGGATCGCCGTCCATTTTGCAGTCAAATTCCACCTGCAATCCTTGTTTTGCTGCGGCGTCGCAGTAATTTTTCAGCAAACCCGAAGCCTGTTTTTCCTCCCTTTCGAGTCGCAAACGTTGAGCTTGATAAGCTTGATCCATTAACTCGACATTCATGCCCAAATCTACCGGAATTGGCACTGCCGTCTCCCCCATGGTGCTGACAGTAACGCAGTTAAATAGCATTACCTGGGCGCGATCGTTCAGAGCTAATTCTAAAGCTTGAGTGAAGACCCGGTGGCCTAGTTCAGAATCATCTAAGGCGGCGAAAATTTTCTTAAAACTCACAGCTTTACCTCCTGCGGGAAATCATTCATATCCGTTAGTTAACAGAGATTGCTTTTGAATCTAATTCAAATTAGCAATCTCTGATACTTCTAGACTAACAGACGCTCTAAGGCGTGCAGGTCGGGAATGCACAAAACGTCACGTTCGCGCTGAATAGTTCCTTTTTTTTCCAGCTTGCTCAGCACTCGCGTTACTGTTTCGCGGGCCAGCCCGCTGAGGCTGCTTAATTCTCTGTGTGGCAGGTTCGGTATTTCTGTACCTCCTGTTTCCAGGATTTTTTTGCCTTGCCCCTCTGCCAAAAATAAGAGAATATCTGCTACTCGCGAGGTACTGTCGGACTCTCGCAAACGCAGGCGGCGGTTGACTTGTCGCAGGCGACGGGCCATCAGTTGAGCTAGCCGAATGCCTGCTAACGGCTCGGTATGAATAAGCTGCACAAAATCCTGAGATGGCATATTGCCGATCAGTGTCGGGGCTAGGGTGATCACATCTGTCGATCGCGGTGCTTCTTCGATCGCGGCCATTTCCCCGAATAATTCTCCTTTCCCTAAAATATTCAGTGTTACTTCTTTTCCGTCTAGGTTGTAGGTGCGAATTTTCACCCAACCATCCAATATAAAATACACTGATGTTCCCCAGTCATTTTCGAGTAAAATCACTTGATTTGACGGATGACTGCGGGTAACAATGTGGACAGTTGCTCTCTCGATTACAGGATCGGGTAATCCTGCAAAAAAAGGAGTAGAAACTATCAATTGATTTATATTAGAATTCGGATCTCGGGTGTTAAAGCGGTCTTCCATGAGGCCATCATTTTAATTTATGCGCTTGAGCTGCGCTGGGCAGTTACAAATAGCTTGCAGCCGAGTCATTCGATTTGAGATTCAAGATTTGAGAAACAAGGAGCTAAAATCAAGGATCTAAAATCGGCAATTTTACCTCTAAAGTTTTGCGGTCAAAGGCTCAATATGGGAATTAATAGCCTCAAGCTCTGATTGGGAGCTAGAAACTAAAGAATATACCATAATTTTTTAGATATATACCACTGAGCAAATTTTATCAACAAAATTTTAGCAATGTGGCAAACGACTGAGCCGATCGAATTACCTTTGAAAGCACTTCGCGAAGACAAGCTTAACACTGCTGAGAGATTTGTTGTCACTCGGCCCTGCTGTCGAGAAGGCAGAATCCACGAGTACCAGCCTGCAAGCACCGTAGACAGATCCCAAGTCCAAACTACCTAGAACCTGGCCAATGTCAGCACGAGGGGCAAAATCCACAGCCATTGCGAGCCTAAAGACAGGCGCTCTTGGCGAGCGAAATCCACCCACTTCCCAGCCAACTTTTCTGCTACCCCAAGATTATTGTACCATTAGTATCTAGCCATGAATACAGATAATAGGCTATAATTAAAGGTTACTCAAATCCAGCATACGGGGACAATTCCGAATATCGGTATCCCAAATCGCAAATTGTTTGAGGTTTTTTCCAAGTCGGTGAAAAATGAACAGACACTGGCGCACCACCATGCTAATGAAACTCGCGGTGACATTGTGTGGCCCGCCGTTCAAGCAGGTGAAGGCAACAGTTCGTCTGGATCGCAGCTCTTACGAGCAGAATCAGCCTCCGGGCAGGGAAACTCGCCCCTGAGTCGCAGAATTTGAAAGCACTTGGAATTGATAGAAGCGGGCATTTGGTGGGGGAGTACCGACTAACCTATCATAGGCAATAGAAGCGCTCCGAAGGCAAAAGGTTAATTAACAGTTGTCAGAAAATATTAGTGAATAATTGACCGAAAGCATCCAGGATAGAAGCCCCCGGATTCATCCGTCCAGAAATAAAAAACCTGTATCCGATAAAGGAACCCCCGAATTTATCCGTGCGGTCAATGCTTAAATCTAAAATCTAAAATCTAAAATCTAAAATCGATTGACGGACTCGCATTCAGATTATTCTATCTATTGGCATCGCTGCCGCCTGACTTCAGTCTTTTGTCGGTAAAGTTTCTCCCAAGCCGCATTCCCAGAGGTTCCGCCCTTGAATTCTCAGAAGTATAAAATTCAAGCACTGATTGCTGAGATAGACGAGGTACTCAGCAAGCCCGCACCCCGATTGCCTTGGACGGGTTCTCTTGATACTGTCCACCAGCGCCAACTTTTAGAGCGAGTTCGCGCTTATCTGGTTTCCTCAGACTCAAAGCTAACGGCCCCAAAGGCCCCCACCCGCCCAAATGTCCGCCCGCAACCAGTTCCAGTACCCAAAGTGCCTCTGCCCGCCCCTGGCCCCTCAGCAGCAGAGCAAATCATGCTTGCCGTAACCGGAGAAATCAGCAACCTGCGTTCCAACCTGACAGGGCCGCTCCAAGAAGACATAGAAGCTTTGCGGCAAGAGCAGCAAGCTCTAATTCAAGAAATCAAACAGCTAGAAGCAAAACGGCAGCAGCAACAATCCCTAGCTCAGCAACAAGCCAACCAACAGCAAATTATTGCTGAATTCTTGCAGGTACTGACTGGTCGCTTAGAAGAAACCTTGGCTAGCGATTTCTCCCAAATTCTCAGTTCCCTAGAAAATCAGTTATTGCAAAGCATCTCAGCACCATACTCTTTGGGCAGTGCGCCTGATGAACAATCGGCTATTGACGTAACACTTAACCGACAAACCTCAGAAGAACACCCGCTGCTGACGCCGGGTCAGAGGTTGGAGCAAATGCAACTTTTCCAATCTCATGCTGACAGTCTGCTGATGAGTCTCGATTCTAGGATGGCTATCGTGTTCGAGGCTTTGCAAGCAAATCTGCAAAGCTATCAAGCTTCCTTGAGACAAGAACTCGAAAATATGTACGGTTTGAGCCAGCAGAGCGAGGCGATGTTCGCGGCTTTGGTCAACCACTTAGCTGCACAGTTGGGGCGAGAAGCTTCATCTTACGTTCAACAGCCGATCGATTTAGCAAATAATCTCGAAACCGTCACCCCAACAGCAGCCGATCAATCTCCTGTCGCTCCAGCCCCTTCAAATACTGCGATCGAACACTCAGCTGCAGAGAGTCAGCCAGGAGACTCGGTGCAGGAAATTCGCACCGGCGAATTCGGAGAACAAGACAGATTTCCCTACGCCGGTACAGAAATTTCTCCGCAATTCAGACAGTTGAGGCGCGATCGCGACCGCATTCAATCCCCAGGTTTGCTCCCGGAGTTGGAAGATAATTTGTTGGGTTCTACCGCAGAAATATCTCGAAATGCAACTCGGTTTACTGGCGGTGAATCGGAGAATAGGTTAACAGAAACCGAAGAAGAGATTGAGGATTTGTATGCAAGTTTGTTTGCGGGAGAAGCGGTTCCTGAAGTAGAATTAGAAAGCGAAAGTTTCCCGATAGAAAATAATGTAATTGAGACCAAAAGTGAAGGCGTAGAATATCAAGCTGCGACGGATCAGGAAACTGCCGGATCGCTAAAAATGACGGAAGATTTGTTTATAAATCTGCTGGATGAAGGCGAATCTCTGGAAGAGACTTTAGTAGATGAAGATTCAGACTTTGTAATGGGGAATTCTGTAGAGTCTCTAACTTTAGATAGTGCAGATTTATTTGAACCGCAAGTGGCAACAGTACCTCAAGTTTCAGAAGCACCACCCTCAACCGCTGAGGTGCAACTTGACGGGGACGATCGAGAAAATCTAGAAACGGGTCAAAACCAAGGCGAGCAGTTCGGCGCTACAGTCCCTCAATCACCAGCTTTGCCGTTGAGAACGCCTGGAGAAATTAGCCCTCACCGACCCAGCGCTACCCCCGCTGTGCCAAGTGCCGGTGACGTTCAAACTGGCGAGTTCGACTCATCCTCGCAGCGGCTCGATGATGGGTACATCCAAGCTTCGCCGGATGAGGATTTGCTGCCGGTCGAGGCATTAGAAGATGACCTCGATCGAGCTCTCAATTTGGACAACAATACTCTGGAACTTTTGGAGGCAGACCTCTACAATCTGGAGGGATTGGAAAATACTAGCTTCGGGCGATCGAATTTCTTAGTCGCTAACAGCTTGGATTTATCGGCGAGTTCCCCCGAAGGTATTGCAAACAATCCCTTTGCGGAGGCGGCAGAGGAAGAACTCGGCACGCTGGAGGAGTTGTTCTCCGATGTGTTGGAACTCTCCTCTGATGATGAACCCTTTGTTTTGGAAGACGAACTTGAGGATGATTTGTTTGCTGAGGAAGACGAATCGAATTTGACGCTAGACGAGATTTTGGCTAGTTTGACCGAGACCGATCGACCTTTGAGTGATTCTCCCCCTCCAGAAACTGCCGAAACTAACGAACTGCGATCGAGTCCTCCAGAAAGTCAAAAAAAAAACCTAATTTCGACAGAGAGTAAAGCAGCGGTTGTTGAGGGGAAAACTGATTTTAGCGAGTTTGCCGGAACACAGCAGCAAGACTCGGCTGGGCATTCTGCAGCAGGTGCGATCGCCCCATCCCCAGAACGCCGGAGTTCTAGCTGGTATTTGGGGATTGATTTTGGTTCCAGCGGCCTGTCTGCGGCTTTGCTCGATCGTACCAGCGGCCAGTTGCACCCAATTTACTGGGAAGCATCGCAGGCTGAGGCTTGGACAGCAGACGCCAGTTGTCGGATTCCCTCGGCTGCGGTGTTGGCCCAAACAGCCCCAGGTAGCCCAGGGTCAGAGGTGACAGTCAAGTCGGTGGGATTCCGACCCCAGGCTTTGGCTGCAGGAGAATTTTTACTGGAAAATTTTAAATTGCCTTTAAAGGTGGGCATTCCTTATCAGCGGCAAGCTGCTGGGATGTACGAACCGCTGTTGCAGTGGTCGCCCTTGCAGGCTGTTTCGATCGCCTTGCCGCTGCAAAGTGTGCGGGCACTGCTGGCTACTTTGAATCCGAGTTTGCGGGGACAAAAATTTGCCGAATCAGGGGAAGTTTTGGATTCTGCACCAAGGGCGAATTTTGCAGGATTGCCAGTTTCCAATTTAATTTGTAGGGCTTCGGGACTAACGCCAGAAACTCTTGATGCGGCGCTTTTAGACTTGCAGGGTGTAATTTTGGGGACTCCGGCCGACTGGTCGGATGTTTATCGGTTTAATCTGCGGGAGGCCGTTTTGGGCGCGTCTCTGGTGGCTTCTGGTTCGCAAATTTTTGTGGTGGAAGATGCGATCGCCACTTTGCTTGCTGCTGTAACTCCTGTGAAAAATGGCATGGAAGTGGAGGCGTCAGCCACGGATTCTGCTAAGGGCGGTGAAGAAGCTGCACCGCTGGCTGTGAATGCTTCATCTTTTAGCGGGGGAACTTTGATTTTGAATGCGGGGGCGGCGACGGTGGAATTAGCTTTAGTTGAGTTGCCGTCCAATCTTCAAGATTTAACTCGTGCTGATTTCACTTGCCAGAGTTTTGGTTTTGCGGGCGAGGCTTTCGATCAGGATATTATCTGTCAGTTGTTGGTTAAAAATGAAACTTGGGGAATGTCGATCGATTTGCCACGTCCGGGGCATCCAGATTTGCCGAGTCGCTATCAATTGCAGCAGCGGTTACAAGGTTCTGCTTTTGGCCTGCAATTGTTAGAGGCGGCAAGGCAAATAAAAGTTACTTTGCAACATCAAAAAAGTTTTGCTTTGGATATTGGTCAGCAGCATTGGGATGTGAAGCGCAAAGATTTGGAAAGTCTGGTTTTAGTACCTTTTGTGCAGCAGTTGAACCGCGAATTGAATGCTTTGCTCAGTCGCGCGGGAATGTCGCCGGCGGGGATCAATCAGGCGATTTGTGCCGGGGGTATGGGTGCTTGGCCTGCGATCGCCCGCTGGTTGCGCCAGAAGCTGCCGAATGCGATCGTGGTTCAAGACCAGGAATTGCAGGGCGATCGAGATATTTTTGAGATTGACAATTCTGCATTAAATTCTGTATCTCAAAGTACAAATTTTCCCCAAAAATTTGGTCGAGTCGCCTGCGGGTTAGCGAGTTTGGCTCTCTATCCTCACATTTTGGATGTGTCGCAGCAGCAGTACAGCGACTTTTTTCTGCTGTGGGAATTAATGCAGGTTTTGGGCCAGGAAACTCTGAGCTTTCAAGAAATTTTGCAGTTGTTGGAACGGCAGGGCGTGAATACCCGCACCTGCGAACCCCGGATTTTGCGGATTTTGGAAGGAAATTTGCCGGCGGGACTTGTGCCTGCGGAGGAAGATTTCATGCTGTTGGCCGAGGAGTCAAGGCAAAATCCCGATTGGGAAGTAATTTTGGCCGAGCCACTTTTCTTTGAAGATGTCTCACGGGGTTATCGTTTGAATATCGAACACGCCTCTGTTGTTCGCGAATATTTAGGCAAACTCGCCTCTAGCAGCCAGCAAAAATTGTTAGAGCCGCTAACACTTGCTTGGGATGTTCGCACCGATATTTATCGCTAAACGGCAAAAAACCCGGTTTCTCAGTAGAATCCTCCCTGTCTTCCGGGAAGAGTCCTAGTCGAAACCAGGTTTTTTTGCGTCCAGGACTAACTTTTTTCTGTAAATTTACGTGAATTTACAGAAAATTTATACGTTTTTATAAAAAGTACATAGAAACTTTATAAAAGGGTTATTGTTTTTTAAAGATTGTGCAAAGCTCAGCATTTCAGGTTCTGCAGATTTGGGATGGCTAATAAGATGGAAGTAAGAGATCGTTAAAGTTGAGAGAAATCATATGAAATTTCCGATGGGTGCCTCGTCGAAATCATCATTATCAGAAATGCTGTCCTTATTTTTTCAAGTATTTACTTACAAAGTCTGTGTATCAAAACAACAGCATCATCGATCCGTAACGAGCAAGGTAAAACGGTCGATCGATATTTTGGGCTCGCTGCTGGGACTGGCAATTGCTGCAGTGGTGGCGGTGCCGGTGGCAGTGGCGATGCTGTTGGACGATCGGGGCCCGCTGCTGTACAGTCAAGTCCGCTGCAGCTTCCAAGGGCGACATTTCAGAATGTGGAAATTTCGATCGATGGTTGTCGATGCAGAAAAGCTCAAACATTTAGTTAGCAACCAAGCCAAGGGTCACATTTTTAAGAATGAAAATGACCCGCGAATTACCCGCGTCGGCCGCTTTTTGCGGTGCACGAGTTTGGATGAGTTGCCTCAATTCTGGAACGTGTTAGTCGGTGACATGAGTTTGGTGGGAACTCGACCGCCCACTCCTGATGAAGTTGCTGCCTATGACGATTTTCACTGGCAACGTTTAAATGTAAAACCCGGGCTGACTGGGGAGTGGCAAGTCCACGGACGGTCTGGAGTTAAAGACTTTAACGATATTGTGCAGATGGATCTCGCCTATCAGGGCAAGTGGTCTGTTGTCTACGACATCACTCTGATTTGCAAAACAATTGGGGTGGTGTTCAGTAAAAACGGTGCGTGTTAATAGACTTGCTGTTTTGGGTTGTTTTTGGATTTTAAGTTTTAGGAAAAAATAGGGGATGAAATAGTAGTAAATAAATTAAATATATGTTAATAGAATTAGCGATTGGTGACGCTTACGGTGCTGGTTTTGAATTTGTTGACCAGCAGACGATCGCAATGTACAACAATCTCAACGGCTACATCCAGCATCCCCGTCACGATATCCGGCCTGGATGTTACACGGACGATACGCAGATGAGTTTAGCCGTCGCAGAAGCTATCGTCAGCCGAGAACCTTGGACGCCGGAACTTTTAGCCAGCAAATTTGTTGCAGCTTTTCACCGCGATCGGCGATTTGGTTATGCTGGCAAAATGTACAATTTTTTGCTACAAGTTCAAGACGGAAAAGAATTCTTAGACAAAATTCACTCCGCTAGCGATAAAAGCGGATCGGCGATGCGAGCCGGGCCGATAGGCATTTTTCCTACTATTGAAAAAGTCATCGAAAATGCTACCATTCAAGCTGCCATTACTCACAACAGTCCTGATGGCATTAAAGCAGCTATAGCGGCCGCTTTGATGTCCCATTACTTTATTTATCAGCTAGGTTTAAAGAAGAATTTGGGAAGTTTTCTAGAAAAGTACGTAGCTGGTGAGTGGTCGATACCTTGGCAAGGAGAAGTCAGCGTTAAAGGTTTGGTCTGTGTTAGAGCAGCTATTACTGCGGTCATGCGAAATGATAGTATGAGCAAACTGCTCCTAGATTGCATTGCCTTTTCTGGAGATGTAGATACAGTAGCCACTATTGCTTTAGCTGCTGGTTCCTGTAGCAGTGAAATTGCCCAAGACCTGCCAGAAAATCTGGTACAAGGATTAGAAAATCAATCTTACGGCCGAGACTATATCATAGAACTGGATCGAGAGTTAATGAATTGTGCGATCGACTTCTGATTTCTTCCTGATATCTGTTACATCCGTTAAATCCCGATACACTGCGCGTTGCCGAACTTCTTGCTATTATGAATTTGCCTAATTTGATTACGTTTTCTCGCTTACTGGGAGTGCCTTTTCTGCTCTACGGTTTGTACGACCCAAGCGCGCAAAGCCGCTGGATTTGCACCGCAATTTTTGTGGTAGCTGCGGCTACTGATTGGCTGGACGGCTATTTGGCTAGGAAACTGAATCAAATTACCGATTTGGGTAAGTTTCTCGATCCTTTGGTGGATAAATTGTTGGTTCTCGCGCCGCTTTTAGTGTTGATTGAGTTGGGGAAAATCCCGGCTTGGGGAGTGTTTTTGATTTTTGGTCGGGAGTTGACAATTGCGGGGTGGCGTGTTAATAAAACTACGATTTCGGGAGCTAATATTTGGGGGAAGTTGAAGACGGTGAGTCAGATTGTGGCGATCGCACTTTTAATTGCTCCTCTTTCCGATGCGTGGAACTTTCCCGCCTTAATTGCTTTTTGGGTTTCTGTGGCTCTAACTTTGATTTCGGGTGCTATTTATCTGTGGCCGGAAAAGACTGCTGAGGAGAAGTAAGTCGGTTTTTAAACCGCAGATGAGGGCAGATTAACGCGGATTAACGCAGATAAAAACTTCGATGAATTTGTAGGGACACGGCATTGCCGTGTCCTAGCCGTAGCTTAATAATGACTCCCTGATTTCCGGTAATGCACCGCTGTCACGCCGTCATTATTGAGCAAATGACCGTTTTCAATCGCCGCGTAAACTACCCAGTGATCGCCGCATTCCATCCGACTTATCACTTGGCATTCCAGATAAGCTAGAGCATCAGTCAAAACCGGACAGCCGTTGCTAGCTTCCATTGTTTCGACTCCGGCAAATCTGTCTTCTCCGGGAGCAAAGTTTTTCATGAAATACTTCCGTAACTGTCGCCCTTCGGCTAAGATATTCAGCACAAATTTATCTCCAGCGTACATCAAAGCTTCGATCGATCGATCTTTCGCCACCGCAATCGTCACACCGGGCGGATTAAACGTTGCTTGCGACACCCACGAAGCCAGCATCGCACTGGCGACTTCCCCCCGCTTCGCCGAGAGTACGCACAGCGAACCAACCAATCTCCCTACTGCTTGTTCAGTGCGATCGCTCCCCGCTGCTAACTGGGGTTTCGGTGCCCGCAATTTTTGCGATCGAATCAAAGCTTGAGCAAAATCCGTTCCCGCTTCTTTACACTCGTGAATCGTCGCCGCCGTCGGCTTAAATTTGGCTCGAATCGGCTCAAATCCAATTCGATAGCCGGCATCTTTCAGCTTATTTTCCACTAAGTCGATCGCCTCTCCACTCCAGCCAAAAGAACCAAAAACCCCCGCTAATTTGCTCTTAGTTGCTGTAGATAAAACTATTCCCAAAGCTGTTTGAATTTGCGTCGGAGCGTGTCCTGCTAGCGTGGGAGTTCCGATGATAAATCCCGCGCATTTTTCGATCGCCTCTTGAATTTCTCCCGGTTCGGCAAATTCGCAGTTAATACTTTCCACCGCCACGCCGGCTTTCGTAATTCCTTTGGCGATCGCCTGCGCTAAAGTAGCCGTATTTCCGTAAGCCGAAGCATAAATCAAAGCAACTGTCAAGTCTTTTGAATTTTGTTGCTGGCTCCATTCCCGATACAAATTGCTCAGTTCATTAAGGCCGTAACGGACGATCGGGCCGTGACCGGGAGCATAAAATGCTGCGGGTAAATCGGCGAATTTATCCATTGCCGTCAGCACTTGTTTTGCCTGAGATGCGTGCAGGGAATCGTAATAATAGCGCCGATCTTCGCTGTAAACGCTCCACCCTTCATCAAATACTTGGTCGCCGCAAACGTGAGCTCCAAATAGTTTGTCAGTGAACACGATTCGAGTGTGCGGATCGTAGGTGCAAAGTTGGTCAGGCCAGCGGGGAGTCGGAGTCGCGATGAATTTTAAGGCGTGACCTTTTCCTAAGTTGAGAGTTTCCTCTCCCCGAACGACCATAATGTTTAATTCTTGGTCGGGGAAAGCGGCGCGCAAACTAATTGCTGCTGGATTCGTGCAAACCAAAGCTGCTTCAGGAGCTAATTCTAACAGAGCTTTAATTGTTACTGATCTGTTAGCATTGAAATGCCCCAAAATTATGTAATCCAGCTTGGTCAAGTCCACCCGTTGCTGTAAAAAATCGATGTAATTTTGAGTAAAAGATTCCCCCGGCGGATCGAACAAAGCAGTTTTGTCAGCTTGAATAATATAGCTATTGGCTGTCGTCCCCTTTTGCAGCGAATACTCGACTTCAAATTTGAGTCTGTCCCAAGTGCGCGATCGCACAATAAAAGTATCGAGTGCGATCGGGATAAACTGCACATCGCGGGGTTTGGCATCCGATGCGAGTCTAGGAGTCAAAGTATTAGTCATTTATTGCACCTATGAGAAACTGAACTACAGAACTTCTTTTGATTTCGTGCCAAAACTTGGTATCTACAATGTCAAACCTTGCACCTCTACCCTGTAAATTGGTATCCAGGTCAATCAGAAATTCCCTGGTTTTCAAATCGTCGCCAATTTGGATAAAGCTCACTCCAATTTCTTCATCTTTATCTATTTTATTTGCCGCACTTACAAGAATTTCGGCAACAGCAGCGGTATTTTCGGGTTTTTGATCTAAAACTGCAACAATTATTGTTCCGTTTTTCCCTTTGGCATTTGGTTTGCTTGCAAAATAATCACTAAAAGTTGCTTTCAGAGCTTCTTCCAAATTAATTGCAGTGGGGTTTTCTGAATCCGGTTCCGTATTTTGTCGCTGCAAAATTTGAGCTAACCGCGCAACATTGGAATTTTGATACTTCCACATAGGAGTAGAAGCTTCGTAAACGGTGATGCCGTCGCTGTCAAATTGCTGACATTTTTTTGCTAAGTCGATCAGAGATGCCTGTGCTTCTACCCAATCCTCGTACCAAGGATGGTGAGGGTCTCTGCTGGCATCGCTTCTGGCAATAATAATTGTGTAATCTCGGTCTTCTAAAAGATTGGCAGGCATTGGCAATTCCCCTATTAAAATGAAGTCTAAATGACAACGGTTTGCCCGGTTTGCTGCTGGTGGCGCACCCAACACCCAGAAGCCGGTAAGGTGCGCCACAAGCACCCAAAGTTGAGAGTTTTTGGCTAGCCAGTTGTGTCCTGGACTGTAATTGTAGGGTGCGTCAGTAGATAGTCGATGATGAAGTCGAATAAAACATCGGCTGACGCACCTTACTAATACGTTTGGGGTATGTTGACTCAGACAGTCAATCAATATATCGTTGAATTTCCCCTTTGCACCTGACAACAGTCAACTGTCAACTATCAACTGACAACTGTCAACCGTCAACTGACTTCCTAATAGTGATTTCCCACTTTGCGGTGGTGAACAGCAGGCAGTGCATCGGGATTGGATACGCGGCCGCTATCAACGATCGCATATACGATATGATGATCCGAAAGTTCCATCCGGCTGACTACTTCGCATTCCATGTAAGCTAAAGCATCTGTCAGAATTGGAGAACCGTTGGTTGCTGGTTGAGTTTTAACTCCGGCAAATCGATCGGCACCAGGAGCAAAACGCTTTAAAAAGTGCCTCATCAAAGTTTGATAATTGCCTTCTTCCAGCACGTTGAGAACAAATTTATCTCCCGCGCGCATCATCGATTCGATCGCCCGATCCTTCGCAACTGCTATTGTTAAACCCAGCGGTTTAAAGCTGGCTTGCGTTACCCAAGAAGCTAGCATCGCACCGCTAACCTCGCCTTTTTGAGCGGTAATGATGTACAGTCCGCCGCTGATTCTTCCCAAAGCTTTATCGAGGTCGCTGTCGAGGGATTTCATCTGTTTGACTGCTTTGTCCCGCGTCAGCCACTGTCCTAAGTCAGTGCCGGCTTCGTCGCAAAGTTGATAACTCGCTTCAGTCGGTGATTCTTTAATTAAAATGTTGGGAAATGCTTCTTTTAAACCCAACTCTTTGAACTTGTTTCGCAGCGGGTAAATCGATGCGTCATCGCCGCCGCCGGATTCACACAAACCGAAAGATTGTTTGTTGTTAGCTGCAACTAAAATTGTGTTGATTGCGGCTTCGGCATTTACAGCAGCAGTACCGCCACTCGGTGGCGAACAAATTACGATACCGGCAGCATTACTGACAAGTTCCGCAACTTCTTGTAAGTCGGCGATTCTCAAATCCATCATTTCCACAGCGACACCTGTTTTGGTGATACCGTGGGCGATCGCTTGGCTGAGTCGATCGCTAAATCCGTAGTCGGAGGTGTAAAATACCGCTACAGTGGTTTCTGCCTTAGCTTGCGCTTGGCTCCACTTTTTGTAGCGTCCGGTAAGTTCCACCACATTGTGCCGCAGCAGCGGCCCGTGACCGGTCGCAACTGTACCGATTTCTCCCAATTCTGCCATCCGCTTCATCGCAGCGAGTACCGATCGAGCATTGGGACCCATCAAACACTCATAATAAAAGTGGTAATCTTCCTCAATTGCTGCTAAATCGTCATCGAAGGTGCTGTCGGAACAGTAGTGCATCCCGAAAGCGTCGCAGGTAAACAGCACTTGAGTTTTGCTGTCGTAGCTGAAAATAGTATCAGGCCAGTGCAAGTTCGGCGCCGATACGAATTCGATAATGTGGCCGTTTCCTAAATCTAGTTTGTCCCCGTTTTTGACCACCAATCGCTCAAATGGTTGGTGTACAAGGTTTTCTAAAAATTGAATTGCTACTTTCGCCCCCACGACAATCGCTTGGGGTGCCAGCGCCAGCACGTCTTTGACTAAACCGCTGTGGTCTGGCTCGGTGTGGCTGATAATTAGATAGTCAATCTCTTTGGGGTCAATTTCGCCCGTTAGAGTTTCCATGTATTGCTGGCGAAACTTCTCGTGCGAGGTATCCACGAGGGCCGTTTTTTCACCGCGAATGATGAATGAGTTGTAAGTTGTACCGTTTTTGAGTCCGAATTCGATGTCAAAGCGGTCTCTATCCCAGTCCAGGCATCGAATTGCCGTTGTGTCAGAGGCAATTTCGACTTTTTCCACCGTCAATCTGCGTTGGACTCGTTCAGTCAGCGCTACCATCAGTGCCTCCTTGTCTTTTACCCATTACCTTATTGTCTTCATTCTGACACGTTTTTTTTGTAAATCTTTATAAAATTTCCTATCACTCAGTTAAGCATCCCAAAACTGATCTCTATGTATTGACAAAAACCTAATATGTGTGCTATGGAAACCGAGTTCGATCGGTTGGGCGATCGAACTTGGTTTTGCATGGAAATTGCGATCGAGCAGTCAGTTAGGATCGCGAATTAAATAACTTACAATTTTAATTGTTATTGTGGGATGGGCGTCCCGCCCGTCCACTCATGACGGGCGGGACGCCCATCCCACTTTCAAGAGTGGAAGTTATTTAATTCTCATTCCTTAGTTAGTACCAACTTAAAAGCTGTACAAAATGTGCAGTAAGACGATCGAATAAAAAAAGCCCAAATCCACAGGGCAAAATCGATTCAGTGAAGTAAAGCTATGTCCGAAAGTTCCTTTGATAAAACTAAAAACTGCCCAAAATATACCGAATGTCAAATTGCCATCTTGGTTTGATTCCCCCATCTTGGGGGCGATCGCTAAACCCAGCTTTCGGTTAATCTTAGCATTGCTCGCAGTCTGGGCAAGTTGGCACATTTGGCAACTGTTACGTTTTTATATTCATAATTTCAAAAATAGGAATCCAACAACTGATGGCAGTGCGAAACAAACAATTAACGATTTGTCGGTAGCATAGTGGTTGTTGCGATCGCAAAAATTGCAGCAACAAGGCAAATACCGCCAAGCTTGCCACTGTCTTTACATGGCTTTGTTGCAGCGGTTAAATGATGCGGGAACCGTAGTTTACCAACCCAGCCGCACTGATGGCGAATATTTGCAATTAATCCAGCAACTACCCCAGCCAGTGCCTTACGAAACTTTGATAAGAATACATCAACAACTATATTTTAGGAATAGGAGAGCTGACCCCTCAACCTTTGAACAGTGTCAGTAAGCTTATCAACAAATTAATGATTAAGTAGGTAAGCGCAAAAAAAATATCCAGCCGATAATTTTAGCATTCGCTTATACTAACAATAATTACACAAAAAAAAGAATCTAAAAAACCCCAAGTTAATAGCCAATTGCCATCTAATTATTTCCATACACAAGAGTCCAAGGTCGTACTCGAATAACGGGCGTAGCATCTAAGAGTACGACCTTGAAAGGGTGCTATCAGACCGGACTAGCAAATGGGTCGAAAGTGACGAAACTAGCACCAGCAATGGGATTCGGGTCGAGGCAGCCCACAATCAGCCCTGTAGGTGAATCCCATTAGCTGTCGGTGCCAGCGACTGTCACACAGCGAAAATTTTACCTGCGTACCTCGCTTTCTTGAAAAAAGCTGTAGTGAGGAATCAGACTGATAAAAAGCATTTAACTACTTGCGAGACATATTAGTAGAGCAAGGATTTCTCGCCCTACTAACAGCCTTAAAGCAAAGTAATTGTAGTGGATCCCGGAATGCCGACATTCGCACCTGGGCCAAAGCTTAAACCCACATTACCACCAGTCAAACCTGGAGTATTGGTAATCGTCAGACTAACGCTAGTTTGACCGGGATTAAAGTTAACCGTGCCTCCAGTAAAATCCCTGAATGGATTAATGGTGTAGTCTATGAAGTTAAAAGGTTGACCAGGACCAGTAGGAGGAGCAATCAAATAGTCCACCGAAGCCGAAACCGAAGTATTGCCAGTCCGATTAATTGTAAAAGTTCCAGACTGACCATCAGCAACAGAACCAGGAGACGAACCGTAAGAGAACACAGTCGGAGCCACAAAAGTAGGATCGATAATGCTCAAAACTGCTACTGACGGACTAGCCAAACTGCCACCAGCCAAGAACAAATTCACCGTTTCAGTAGGCTCCCCCGTGATATTGTCAAATAAAGTTTGAATCGGAACTTGTGCGCTAGTTTGTCCGGCTGCAAAAAAGACCCCTTGAGTCACACTGTTGTAATCCGCTGGAGAACTAGCACTACCGTCACCCGTGCTGAACAAAATCGCACTCGCTGCCGTAACGTTGCCACTGCGATTGATGGTAATCGGCGCAGTGCTGCCCTCGTTGACGCTGTAATTAGCCGCACTGAAGAAATACGTGATTGGCGCCGGAGTTGTCGCCGGAGTTGGGGTCGGAGTTGGGGTCGGCGTCGGCGTCGTCCCAGTTGTCGCCACATCATTAATCGTCAAAATTGACGGATTACTGGCGACATTGCCACCGAAGAGCACCAAATTCACCGTTTCCGGCGATTCCAATGTCAAATCACTCAAAGCCGTCACGGTGAAACTAGCGGTAGTTTGCCCCGCAGCAAAATTCAACACCCCCGCCGACGTTCCAGTGTAATCCGGTGCACTGCCTGTTGAACTTGCCGAACCGTCAAGAGTAGAGTAGTTAATCGATGCAGCCGCCGTGCCACCGGTGCGAGTAACGTTAATCGTCGCCACGCCGCCTTCAGCCACAGTGTAATTTGGCTGGGCGAACTGGAAGAGACTTGGAGATGTCGGCGTCGGCGTCGGAGTTGTCCCCGGAGTCGGCGGCACATCATTAATCGTCAAAATTGACGGATTACTGGCGACATTGCCACCGAAGAGCACCAAATTCACCGTTTCCGGCGATTCCAATGTCAAATCACTCAAAGCCGTCACGGTGAAACTAGCGGTAGTTTGCCCCGCAGCAAAATTCAACACCCCCGCCGACGTTCCAGTGTAATCCGGTGCACTGCCTGTTGAACTTGCCGAACCGTCAAGAGTAGAGTAGTTAATCGATGCAGCCGCCGTGCCACCGGTGCGAGTAACGTTAATCGTCGCCACGCCGCCTTCAGCCACAGTGTAATTTGGCTGGGCGAACTGGAAGAGACTTGGAGATGTCGGCGTCGGCGTCGGCGTCGGAGTTGGCGTCGGCGTCGGCGTCGGCGTCGGCGTCACATCAATGCCTTGATATTGAATACTCCGCACTAGGTAGTCGGAACTATCGCTTTTGGGGGAGGTGCCGAGGTAGGCAGCGGTGGGGTTCGCGTAGGCTGTGGCGGAAAACCGCAGTTCGTCAAAAGCAACGCTAGTGGAATTTGCTTGTATCTGGAATGTGAAATTGCCATCGGCACGATCGCCAGTGACAGTCACTCCATTTGAAGACACACCGATCGGTTTTGGAGCGCTCGGAGCGCTGAGGCGAGTAATCGTAAAATTGGTAGCCGGTACTAAAGCCCCATTATTAAAGAGTTGCAGCGAACCAACTTCATCGCCTTGATCGTTAACTGTAGTAGAACTTGATTTGGGAAATAATCCACTGAGGTCGATCGTGGCGCTAGTGATATCTTTATTATCTGCCCATCTCACCTTCAGCACCTGAGATAGATTGGTGTTGGGGTCAAAGTTGATTTCCGACCGATCTTTAGTGGCGTCGGTAAACCAACCACTATAAGAGCCGTAGACACCAATACCAGCGGGACTGCCGTAGCTCAACCCGCTTTTAGGGGTTTCGTTCGTTGCTAACGTGAGGTTGCTGATGGGAATAGGGTTAGTGTAGTTCGTTTCAAAGCCATCAAAAGCTATCCCAGACAGTTGGATGCCTTGATCCTGGGCGGCAGTCGGCCATTGTTTAATTAGGTCACTGATGCTGCTGTAATTAGTGGTTGTACCTAAAGAACCAGTGAATGAAGTAGCCATAGATTCTCCTTTGATGATGAGTAATTAAGGATTAGAAGTGACTGAAAACCAGAGGTTGGGCTTTCTTGTAGCGATTTGTCACTGCAAGAAAAATTGCCTCATACGTGCAGGTAAATCAAGTAAAAATGCTTGCCCAATCAGCATCTGAAGGTATTATTGCCCCCGATTAAATATTGAGTGTAAATAATTACACCTATTTAGACCTATTTACATAGGGATGTTTAACTTTCATCATCAATAGGTTTTATCCGGAAAAATTGCGATATTTTTTTCAGCCCTATAAAAAGCGGGTTTTACACATCTGTAGAGGAGAGCTTAAATCCCAAATTCCGAGCCGCCCAAGAGGCCGCGTTTACTGCTTCAGCGGACAAAAGTGAATCAGCAAAGACTATTATGAGTAAAAATACTCAGGATTTTATATATCTACGCAGAACCCTGTTAGGAATTTCTAAAAATTGAGGTTCGGGCGTAAGTTAAATCTGATTCTATTAAAAATGCGATGGTAAAAAACCAAGTTTATTGTGGAAGTGAATCAGCAGAAACTTTTATGAGTAAAAACACTCAGGATTTTATATGTCTACGCATAACCCTGTTGGGAATTCCTAAAAATTGAGGTTCGGGCGTAAGTTAAATCTGATTCTATTAAAACAATAGTCCGGACAGTTTTTATATGGCCCAATGGCTTATTCTCTAAGACTTCGCAGCCCCTGTGGATAATTAAATCAATGTCAGCTCCACCCCTGACTTACATTTAATTCGACTTTATTTATGATCCTTGCCCCGCGTAAGCGTGTAGTCTCGTTCCCAAAACTGTCCGGAGTAATGTTAAAAGTGCGATGGTAAAAAACCAAGTGTATTAGTGATCCGTAATGTGATTTACGATCGCCCTCAAGATGTCAAATGGGTTCTCTACTACTGCCAGAGTGACAAAACAGGGTTAATCTGACTAAAGCAAGAATTATGCACTTACCCTCCTCTGATTTGTCAGGGGCAACTCTACAATAAACTCAGTTCCTTCGCCAACCTGACTGACGCAACTCAGCTTGCCACCGTGAGCTTGAACAATTACCTGATAGCACACTGAAAGTCCTAAACCCGTACCTTTACCCACGGGTTTAGTAGTAAAAAATGGGTCAAAAATCTTGTCTTGAATTTCTGCAGGAATGCCAGTTCCCGTGTCGCGGACAGAGATTGTTACCCAGTCCGGCTCGCTTTGCCAACTACGAATAGTTAATTCCCCCGGTTTGCTCGTTGACTGAAGCGCATCTAAAGCATTGTCAATCAAATTATAAAATACTTGGTTAATTTGACTCGCATGACATTGGACGGGCGGCAAACTGCCGTATTGCTTGTCTATTTTGATATGAGTTTTTAGCTTATTTTGCAGCATCAAGAAACTGCTTTCTAAACCTTCATTCAAATCTACTGGTTTTAATTCAGCGTGGTCTAAACGAGAAAAATTTCGCAGCGTCATCACGATTGAGCGAATCCTCCCGCTGCCTTCCCGCATTGAATTGAGCAGTTTACCAAAGTCTTCTCGAATGTAATCGAGTTCTAGTTCTTCATTGATTCTGACAATTGCTTCCGCTGCTTCCGGGCAGGCATTTCCGGCTTGTTCTAGAGCTTCGTTCAAGGCTTTAAAATATTCTTGAGCGTGAAACAAGTTAGCGTGGATGAAATTGTTGGCGTTGTTAATTTCATGAGCAATGCCCGCCACCATTTGCCCCAAACCTGACATTTTTTCGCTTTGAATCAATTGCTGCTGCGCCGATCGCAATTCTTCTAGTGCAGCCTGCAACTGCTGGGTTTGAGCTTGAGATTTTACCGCCGCATCTTGGACTTGGCTGTAAAGTTCTGCTTGCTGAATGGCGATCGCCATTTGGTTGGCTATCTGGGAGAGCAACTCCATTTCTTGCCGCTGCCAATTGCGGGTATCCCGGCACTCGTGAGCAATCAGCAAACCCCACAGCCTACCGGGAAACTTAGGATTATAGCTTCCGGCTGTGTCCGGGGTATTTTCTTCAGTTCTGGATGTAACAATCGGCACAATCAGATTAGCTTTAACCTGCAAACTATTTAAGAAATCGACATGACAAGGCTCTAAACCAGCATTAAAAATATCATTAATTGCTTTGACTCGCCCTTGCTGGTAAAGATCGGCGTAATCTCCCCGGAAACACTTATCAGCCCCCATATCTCCTAAAATTGAAGGCCAAGGAATCACCATATCTTCAACCACAACTTTTCCTTGCCAGTTGTCTTGAAACTGATAGATGATTACTCGATCGCACTGCAACATTTGGCGGACTTCTCTCACCGCTGTTTGTAAAATAGTTTCCAGATCGAGGGTACTGCGAATTTGGTTGCCGATCAGCCGTAGCAGCGATTCTCGTTCGGCTTGGCGCCGGGTTTTGCTATAGAGTTTGGCTTGATTGATCGCGATCGCCAATTGCGATCCAACCCCTTCTAAAAGCTGCCTTTCCCAATCAGTCCATTCCCGTTCGCGATCGCACTGATGCAAGCCAATTATGCCATTCACTTCACCTTGATAGCGAGTAGCTACTGCCAGCATTGACTTAATCTCCAAAGCTTCGGCAATTTTTCGGGTTTGTGGGTTCAATCCCGGAAAATCGAGAAACTTCGTCACTGCTAGGGAATCTTGTTGAGACACGACTGCAGCTAAATGCGGGTTGTCAGTCATCGGTACTTTCATTCCCAGTTGGATCGGATAGTCCCCCGCGTTGTACTCTCCGCGCGTAACTAAAATTTTTTCTGTATTTGATTCTTTGACTAAAATGCTCACGCGACTGCACTGTAATGCTTGCCCCAGCAATCTGCAGGCCGATGTCAAAATTTCTTCTATGTCAAGTGTACTGCGAATTTCGTTATTAATTTGGTTCAGCAAGTTTGATAACTGAACTTGCTGCTGCATCTGCACTATTAGGGCTTTTTGTTGGTCTACTTCCGGCAGCGAAAGACTTTCTTCCTGCCTCCAGTTTTCAGATTCAGGCAACCGCGAAGTTACTCTTTGCCAGGGGTTTTCGTGCTCTTGTATTTTTAAAGACATATTTACTCAGGAGTTGTACAGTATTTTGATTGAGTCTGGTTTTTTAAACCTATGCTTACCCCGCCAACAGCCCCATCGCAGCTACCAGGACTTTGGAATATCTTAAGACATTATAAAGGATGCCGCCTGAGCAAAGCAATTATTTGCTTTACAAATATTTATATTTAGCAAGTATGCCCTCAGCAGCCGACAATACTAATTGGCGCGTGGCATGGAACTTGGTCAGATGTCAAATAGAGTTAACCGCCCGTTTAAGCGAATAAAATTAATCTAAAATCTATCTTTAGTTCAATGTTTGCGCCGGATCGATCAATATGGAAAATTCAATTCCCGACAATTTCCGTTCGCCAGCAAGCACCGACAACATTACTTCTGGATTGACAGGTAAAGCCCAGATTAAAATAGCTTTGGCGATCGGCAATTCCCGGCTGCACTGGGGATTATTTGTGGGCAAAACCCTGGAGAAAACATGGGATACACAGCATCTAAATACTGATGCGGTTTCCCGGCTCTCGGAGGAGGAAAAAGCCGAATATTTGGTGCAAATAGTAATGAGGTCGATCGAGGAAATATCTTCTCAAAATCTCCTTTGTCTTCCTGCTACTACCGCTTTTTCTAATCCTCGCACACTTTCTTTAGTGCCGCTGCCTCTAATTTTGGCTTCAGTAGTTACCCAGCAAACAGCAATTTGGCAGAGTTATCCTGATGTCCGAATTATTACTTTAGACCAGTTGCCGATCAGGGGACTCTATCCTACCCTGGGAATTGACAGAGCTTTGGCTGTACTGGGCGCTGGCCACCAATTGGATTGGCCAGTTTTACTTATAGATGCTGGTACAGCTTTAACATTTACTGGGGCTGATGTCAATAGGTATTTAGTTGGGGGCGCAATCTTACCAGGTTTGGGTTTGCAGTTATCGTCGCTATCTAAAAAAACTTCTGCATTACCTTTAATCACTTTACCACAAAATCTGCCATACCGCTGGGCGAAAGACACTGCTGGGGCAATTCAAAGCGGAGTTGTGTATGCGACGGTGGCAGGAGTTAGGGATTTTATTGAAGATTGGCGGTGTTTGTTTCCTGATAGCAAAATTGCGGTCACGGGGGGCGATCGCACTATGCTTTTAAAATACCTCACCGCAGCCTTTCCTGATACAGCCGCAGGCTTAATTGACGCACCAGAGGCTATTTTTTGGGGAATTAGCCTGTTAACTGTTGACTGTTGACTGTTGTCAGTTGACTGTTGTCATTTTATCCATTCGCAATTCCCAATTCCCAATTCCCAATAATTACCAATTCCCAATTCACCTAGCAAACTCGCGAATATAGTTGGCCACAACATCCGGGACTTCCTGCGGCAAATTGCTTTCCCCCGGACTGACCAATTGCAGTTCGGCATTAGGAGCCAGAGCAGCATAGGATTGACACAGAGACGAAGCTGCGGGAGTATCTTCAGAACCTTGCAACAGCAAAACAGGCACTTTTAGCAAAGACAAATTCTCATCAACTAATTCCGCTGTAATTTCCGCCCGCCGGCGCCCGAACAGCAACTGCACGGCAACAGGGGACTCCATCAACTGCTGTCTGAACTTTAGCAATCCGTCAATCTTTTTTTTGCTACCCAGCAACTTAGCAATTGGATAGATCGATCGTAGCAACCACAAAGCCAGCGGTGGTTGGCCCATTAGCCAGCTAGCCGTCTGCCACCGCCCCCGCCGGTTGCCAACCTTGACGCCTTCTGGGGCCAACAACACCAAACCCTGAACTCGATCGGGATATTTGATAGCGTAGCTGGTGGCCACCCAGCCGCCCACAGAGTGAGCGATTAAATAAACCTGTCGCAACTTCAAAGTATCGAGGTATTGGGCGAGACATTCTACTTCCAAGTCGATCGAATAATGAAGATTTGGGCGTTCCGAGTCGCCAAACCCCAGCAAATCCGGTGCGAAGCAGTGGTAGTAGGGGCTCAAATGTTCGATCGTCCTCAGCCACTGACTGCTGTCGTGCCAAGAACCGTGCAAAAATACTAAATTCGGGCCTTGACCGACTTCGTGCCAGAAGATTTGCCCTACAGAGAGTTTGACCCGAGAATTGCGTAGCGGTGAGTACATCCGGTTAAATATTTAGTAATAAAAAGATGATTAATTTAATGTTCAGAGTTTGTGAATAAAAGTAGGAAAACAGTGAAAATTAATTCCACATTTATATACAGAAAATTTTTGACGGCGAGGTAATTTCCGACTTTGATCAAATTTGGATGCCTCGCCGATTTACGCCAAAGTTGTCAGGCCTTGAAAATAGTCCTGTAAGTGTTGGTTGTTATCGTGGCTGAGCGCGCCCTCCGGCAGCGATGCGGGCAAAAAAGCCTCAACCTCGCTGACTTCAAGCGTATCCTGAACTTGCATTTTTCCCTCTACCTCTGCTGCCACCACGATACAAATCGAGTGCAAGCGAGGGTCTCTATCGGCTGCCGAATAAACACCCACCAAGCGACGGATTTTAACTAAATCGAGTCCTGTTTCCTCCGCTAATTCCCGGCGCACAGTTGTGGGAATATCCTCTCCCCAATCCACCATACCTCCCGGCAGTGCCCAGCGACCGTTGTCGCGGCGGCGAATTAACACAATTCGCCCGTCAGGCAATACGGGAATCACCGCAGTACCAGTGACGGGATGTCGAAAAATCAGTCCCAGCACAGTTTGTACAATTTGCCACAATCGACGCATAAACTCAAAAGCTTGTTTAGGGGAAAGTAATTTCAGGTTTCTTAGCTGGCAGCTCAAAAGTCTTAATTTTTAATTTTTCATTCAGGCGAGAGGTCTGGCAAGTCTGCTAATATCTCGGCTGCGTGAGTTTCTGGTTTGACTTTCCGATAAACCTTTTCAATCCTACCATCAGGGTCGATCGCGAAGGTCGATCGAGTAATTCCCATAAATTCTTTTCCCATAAACTTTTTGAGTCCGTAACAGCCGTAGGCGGTAGCAACTTCGGCGTTTGAGTCGCACAGCAAGGGAAAAGGCAGTTGATATTTAGCTGCAAACTTGGCGTGGGCCCCCGCCCCGTCTGTACTGACGCCCAGGACTGCTATATTGCGCGACTGGTAGTCTGAGTAAATGTCGCGAAAGCCGCAAGCTTCTTTGGTACAGCCAGGGGTATTGTCCCTAGGGTAAAAATAAAGTACAACTCGCCGCCCTCGAAAATCTGCAAGGCTGACGACATTGCCTTGCGCGTCGGGCAGGCTGAAGACAGGAGCTACGTCACCGGGATTTATAGTCATTTGTCGTATTTGTCAAGAGTTTATAGAAATCTTCTGGAAGATTGACAACATTGGGTCCCGATCAAACCCAGATTCCCAGGGACTTGAATCCCGGTGTTCTTTTTTCTGGGTCTTGTACCGGGTGTGCTATGATCGTCATCGGTCTAAAATTGAGTATAACTAGCCAACGTAAAAACTTAACTGGATTAGTTGAGTGCGTAGTCACACCTAACGGTGTTGCGGTTTAGGAAAGCTAAATTTGAAGAAAACCTAACTACATAAAGAGAACTGATCGAGTACGGTAGGGCATACCGGAATTAACGCTTGGGGAGAAGACACCTATATTTTGGCTGGAGAAATCCTGTCGCCAGTAAGTGACTTCGCTGAACCAAGAATCTCAGTCACCAAGAGTGCACAGAGTGTCAAACTTAAGAATCCCTGGGCGTGAAAGCCCGGGGACTGTCAATGTTTATTAGTGAGGTCAGAATGGCTAAGCGCCGCAATCTCAAGAAAGAGAAGGCACAACGAAATCAAGCATACGCTCGCAAGTTTCGCAAGCGGAGAAATCAAGATATGTTCTCCAACAAGAGAAGACGATTTGACGGCGGTAACGGCGGTGGCATGGGCGCCATGAGCGGTGGCGGCAGAGACAAAGACATGGCTGCTGCTGAAGATTAATTGAGTCAGGCTATCTGCCGAACTTAGAACCAGAGTGGAAAGCACGATCGTTCTAAGGAGAGATAGCCAGCCGGAATTTGTCGAATAATTCAACGATGTTTAGGCGATCCGATCGCGCGCAGCGATAAGTGATTTTCTCACTTGTTCAAACCCGGTACCCCCGTAACTATTGCGAGCCGCCACCACTTGCTGAGGTGCGATCGCGCTGTAAATGTCTGTCTCAAAAGCTGGGTGCAAGTCTTTCCACTCCTCAAGTGTCAAATCTTTGAGGAGTTTGCCCCCCGAAAGGCAAGTTTTGACGACTTTGCCGACAAGGTTGTAAGCTTCCCGGAAGGGAACGCCTTTGGCGGCCAAGTAGTCGGCTACGTCTGTAGCATTAGAAAAGTCTTCTGTAACGGCAGCGGCGAGGCGATCGCCATTAAAGGCGATGCCTTCCCGCAGCAAAATGGTCATTGCTTCCAAGCAACCTTGTACCGTTTTGACAGTATCAAACAAAGCCTCTTTATCTTCTTGCAAATCTTTGTTGTAGGCCAAAGGAAGTCCCTTCACTACTACCAACAAGGCTTGCAAGTTACCGAACACCCGCCCCGCTTTGCCTCGCACCAACTCCGGCACGTCGGGATTTTTTTTCTGGGGCATGATGCTAGAACCAGTAGCGCAGCTATCTTTGAGCGTAATAAATCCAAATTCGTGAGAAGACCACAAAATCATTTCTTCTGACAAGCGGCTCAGGTGTACCATAATCAAGCTGGCGGCAGCGAGAAATTCGATCGCAAAATCTCGATCGCTCACTCCATCTAAGCTATTAGCATAAACCTTGTCAAATTGCAAGAGTTCTGCAGTATAATGTCGGTCGATCGGGAAAGTCGTCCCCGCCAGCGCGCCACAACCCAAAGGCGAAACATTCACCCGCTTGCAGATATCGCCGAGACGTTCCCAATCGCGATCGGTCATTTCAAAATAAGCTAAAAGGTAATGAGCCAAACTGATCGGCTGAGCGCGCTGCAAATGAGTGTAACCGGGAATTAAAGTTTCCACGTTACGATCGGCAATATCGAGCAAAACCCCTTGAAATTCCCGTAATTGCTCGCGAATTTCTGCGATGCGATCGCGCAAATACAAGCGAGTATCAGTGCCAGCTTGATCGTTGCGCGATCGGGCAGTGTGCAACTTTTTCCCAGCATCTCCCACAATATCCGTCAGCCGCTTCTCTACAGCGAAGTGAACGTCTTCTGCATCAACTCCGGGAACAAAAAGTCCTTGGCGGTATTCGCGGCGAATCTGTTCCAAACCATTGACTAACTGTTCGCCTTCTGCTGCGGAAATAATCCCCGTTTTGGCCAGCATTTTAGCGTGAGCGACAGAACCAGTCAAGTCATACTCAATCAATTCAATATCGAAGCCAATACTAGCATTGAATCGGGCGATCGCCGGGTGCAGCGCCGATTCAAATCTTTGACTCCAAGTTTTTTGTTGTGTTGTCATTGCTGAAGCTAAAACTAGATTATATCTCTGTTGCAGAAGTCTATAAAAACCGATTTGTAGCAAAGACTTTAGTCCTTCCTCCGGTTTGTAGTCAGGACTTTAGTCCTCCCTTCCCAATTCACCAAGAAAAAACTCACGTCCTGACTAACAACTTTTTATACATCTTTTTACCAGAAAAAACTGAAGTCTGGACTACAAAATTGTGAAACTTTTGCTGCATCCGAAAGAAGTGAAGTTGGGGCGACAAACCTTTTAAATCTGTTACCGATACATTCTTCGACAAGAAGTTTAACGAAAAATCCCTTTAAAGAACCAGCCCACAAAAATACCTATAAAAAAAGCTCCTATTTGACCAGTCGAAACAAAATTGTTCCAAGCTTTCTGGAAATTCGTAAAAATTTCGTAACTTTGACCCAAAAGCACCGTCGAACTCAAATGAGATTTCAAAACTACCATGTGAGCAGCATCGTGCCAATTAATCGAGTTGATTAATCCAGCAGTAATTTCCGGCATTAAATTAACTATCATGGTGATTTTCTCCTGCTAAAGGTGTTACCCTGAGTACAACCAGTGTCATATCATCTTCGTTACGATTGCCGATGCCGATAAACTGGTGAACGCGATCGAACAAATAATCCAAAATTTCTTCAGACTGCTGATAATTTTGACAGGCCCACTGAAAAGCCGAGGTCAAGTTATCCTCATCAAACCGATCGCCCCTTTGATTAGAAGCATCGGTAAATCCGTCTGTGTAATAAATAATAGTATCTCCTGGCTGCAATTGAATGTGGGCTTCTTGGTAATGCGAATCAGCATCCAGCCCAATTAACATTCCCTCCAAAGTATCAAGCTGAAGAATCGAATTAGTTGCAGCTTGCCACAGCAAAGGCGGGTGGTGAGCAGCATTGCTGTAAGACAAAACGCGAGTTTTAGGGTCATACTCCGAATAAAACAGAGTCACAAAACGGTGGGAATTTTCCAAATCCGCGTGCATAACCCGGTTTAAATGTTGCAAAATTCTCGACGGCGAGTGGCGGTTCAAAACCTCCGCCCGCAGCATACCCCGTGTCATCGTCATCAACAGGCCAGCCGGTACCCCTTTGCCCATCACGTCGCCGATCACAATGCTCCAGCGGCCCTTGTCGATTTTGGACTTGAGATTTTTAATTAGGGATGGGGGGTGTTCCCCCTCATCTTCCTTGCCGATCGGGTCATAGTCAGCGGGAATAAAATCATAATAATCTCCGCCGACTCTGCTCGCAGTTTGGCAGCGGGCGGCCACGTCAAGGCCCGGAATTTTCGGACAACTACGGGGTTGCAGCCGCAATTGAATTTCCGCCCCGATTTCTAACTCTCTGTCTAAGCGGTCTTTTTCCGCCAACTTAACAGTAAGTTCGTCTTTGCAAATAGCCACAGCGGTTTGATCCGCCACCAACCGAACTAATTTCTGTCTGCTGGGAGTCCAGAGATATTCCGGGTCACTGCTAAAAACATAAAGCCGTCCGCGTTCCAAATTGTTGACCAAAATTGGCGCCCCAAACAAATGAACATCCGGGCCCAAATAACGACCGACTTGCAGGTCGAGACTAGAAGTTTGCCCAGAGGTTTCCGAAAACGTTCCAGCAGTAGCGCCCGCACCTGCTGTAGCTTGCCTGGTGGCTATTTCCAGCGCTTTTCGCATATCTTGGCACTGCCGTCCTTCCTGACAATGCAACTGCTGGAACCTGACTTGACCGTTGGGTTTGAAAAGCACTAAAGCTCCCCCGTCGGCGTCCGTAACGCGAGTCGCCACCAAAGGCACCAACTCCAAAAATTGGTTGAGATTGTTAAAACTTCGCAGGGCAAATCCCAGCGAGCCCAACATATCTTGAACGTTGTGCTGATATCGGTGCAAACGCGCCACCAGTTCTTTGAGGGCAAATACTGGCGTCGCATCGGTGGAATTGCGACCCGAAGGGCGGTCAGCAGGTTGAGGTGAGGGGCGAGGCAAAGGCACAGCAGTCATTGTAAATGTGTGATTTTCGATCTTAGACGGAGTAATGATTGAGGACTTACGGGCCACTTGAACAGAAACCCGTTTTTTTTTCGAGCAAGTAGTTTGGTTTGATCGAGTAAGTTGGGCACTAGGACATGAGTATAAACTTAAGTCTAAAATTCTTAAGAAATCTGGTTTATAGCTGAGTCTAGATACCCCTAAATCCACGCCGCTTGCTTTATTTGGGGGGCCCTAAGACCGCAGCGGCTTCCCTTAAGCAGGGGGACTTTAACCATTTGCTGTCGCCCTTCTTAAGGGGAGGGCCAGGCAGGGCTGTTTCGGGGCAACTACGGGGGGATTGCCCCTACGGAAAACCAAGGTTTTGTAGGGCGGTGCCCCTGTGCCCGCCCAGCCCATAAACGAGTCGGGGTTTCAGATATCGGGGCAGCCACGGGGGGCAGCCACTACGAGAGAATGAAACAGCCCTGGAGGGCCAGGGGTATCGGGAAGATTGTGCAATCAGACAGCAGACTGATACTAAATTTGAGCTTAATTTGACACGCTACTGGCACTTTGAATCCAAACCAGCAAGAACAGGGGAAAGTATTGTTTCTAGGTATTTAGTTTTCACTCGCCGCCCGTGGTGGCGCAAGTCCTGCGATGGTAGTTTGAGGTTAAGGATTTGAGATTTTGAACCTCTGTACCCGCCTCCAAAAATCGGGACGACCACAGATACCTGATCAATCTAAAATCTAAAATCTAAAATCTAAAATCGAGTAGGGCTTCCACAAATTCGTAACTAGAAAACGGGCGCAAGTCTTCGATGCTTTCCCCGACTCCAATAAAGCGGATGGGCAGACCAAGCTGCTGCACTACTGCTAGGGCAACACCACCTTTAGCAGAACCGTCGAGTTTTGTCAATACTACTCCACTTAATTTGGCCGATTCTGCGAACACTTCTGCCTGTCGCAAACCATTTTGACCCAGTGTGGCATCCAAGACCAGTAGAGATTCTACGGTAGCGCCTGGGGCTTTCTTGTCTACAATGCGACGGATTTTACTTAATTCGTCCATCAGATTTTTTTTGTTTTGCAGGCGGCCTGCGGTGTCTACGATCAGCAGTTCTGTGCCGCGGGCGCTGGCGGCGGCGATCGCATCAAATACGACAGCAGCCGGATCGGTATTTTTTCCTGGGTTGGCGATAATTTCAACGCCACTGCGGGAACCCCAAACTTTCACCTGTTCGACGGCGGCGGCGCGGAAAGTGTCGGCGGCGGCAATTAGGGTTTTGTAGCCGGATTTTTGGGCAATGTGGGCAAGTTTGCCGATCGTCGTAGTTTTGCCCGCACCGTTGACTCCTACGATTAACCAGATGTTAAAAGTGTCTTTTTCCGGGGCAAATGTCAGGCTGTAGGCGGGATTACCGGCGGCGGTTTCGGCACAGGGAGCGTCCAGAATGTCGCGCAGGATGGTTTTCAGGTAGGCGAGAGCCTGTTCTGGGGGCAGCACTTCTTGTGTGAGTCTTTCTTGGAGGCGACTGATAATGATGTCGGTGGCTGCGACTCCGACATCGGCTTGCAGGAGCAAAGTCTCAATTTCGGCTACTGCGTCTTGATTGAGCGGCCCTTGACCGACGATCGCTTTTAGTCGATTAATTAAGCTGCGACGAGTTCTTTCTAAGCCTTTCCGCAGTTTTTGCAGCCAAGTGATTTCTTCGACAGATACTTGGTCTGGTCGGCGGCCTTGACTGGCTAAGATTTCTGAAGACCACAGGAAGCCTTCGTCAAAGGCGAAACCGGGAATTTCTTCGATAATTGCGGCTCTCTCGGCGGCGGCTGCAATTACGTCTGGTTCTTCAATGGCAGTTTCTTTGAGGCGTTCGATGCGCTCCATGCGATCGGCCTGAGCTCTGGCCCAAAAGGGCAAGGCTTCGGCTGCTTCGCCGTCGGATGCGAGTGAGTCGGTTTCTACAACCTCGGTTGCAGGTTCGGCAATTTCTATATTTTCTGCTGTAACTTCTAATTGTTGAGCTATCGGTGCAATGTCGATCGCCCCGGCTGTGGGTTGCAGGGTTTCTGCAATTTCTGCAGGCGTTGCTGCATCGAGTTCCGAAACCTCGGTTGCTTCAACTGTTGCTGGTGCTGCAACTTCTGGAACTTCTGCAACAGTTGGTGCTGTGGGTGCTGGTTCAAGTTCGATCGTCTCTGTTGCTTCAATAATCGCCGGTTCTGCAACTTCTGCAACTGTCGCGATTTCTGCTTCGGCTGCTGGAACATCGGGCGCTGCTGTCTCGGAAACTTCTGTTTCGGGTTTTTGCTGTTTTTGAATATTTTTGTAAGCAGCTTTTGCCCAATTAAGATAATCTTCGGCTACAGCAGGAGAAGCTTGCTCTGTTGTATCTGTTTGAGGCTCAACCGGTGCGGATTTTGCCGACTCATCTTGCGGCTGTTCGGGTGTTGCCTCTGTTTCAGAAGATTTGTTTTCGCTGTACTGGCGACGAAACCAATTAAATACCATAGGAAATTGGGAATATAGTTATTAGTCCTTAGTTTAGAGCGGATTGCGGATTGCGGATTGCGGATTGCTAATGACTCTGGGTACGGTTCGCGCCCCGGCCGCACCCTCCGGGTAAGGTGTCCACCAAGCACCCGGAGGACTGATGACTAAGGACTAGGGACTAACAACTTCTGCATTGATTTTATCGACTACTCGGCGAAGGACTCCGTTGATGAAGCGATGTCCTTCGTCGCCGCTGTAGCGTTTTGCCAGTTGGACGGCTTCGTTGACGCTGACTTGTTCGGGTAAGCCGAGATATAGCATTTCGGCGATCGCGATTCTCATGATATCTCGATCGATCCGGGGCAACCGTTCTATTTGCCAGTCTACAAGGGATTCCGAGAGCAATTCATCAATTTGAACACGGTTGGCGCTGACTTTCGTCAGAATTTGCAAAGCATAGGTGCGGACATCTTGCTGGTTGGCTAGCTGGATTAGTTCTGGAAACTCCATTGCTGAACCGAGACGGTTGATTGCGGTTTGGGTGAGTTCGACTGCTTCCCGTACCATTGTTCTAGCACTTTGTATATCGGAGGCGCGGATTTCGCTGGCAAGCAGTTTGTCGCTACTCCGCTGCACTTCGGATGCTGCTGCTTCTAGGGATTCTTGAACTTCTGCTGTCAGGGTACGGATGGCGGCGAGGAGAACATCTTGCAGTTTCTTGGCTTCTAAGATTTCTGGATTCGTCGGCAGTTGGCTGATGCCGAGGAGGGCGAGTTCGCGTGCTGTTTCGCGGGCTTTTTTCATAGTTTTTAGATAGGAATTGAGAATTTAGGAATTTGGGAATTTTTGAGATTGCTAGGCGCTGGTTCAGAGCATAGACTTGGACTTTAGCAGAAAAACTCGCAAAAAACCCGCCCTGAGTCACGATTGTTTCTGGGTAGGTTTTGGAGAGATATTATCTGTTATGGGGAAAGTAAAGTTTAGAGTTTCAAACCCGCTAAACCGCGAGCATCTGAGTTTTGCTTTTACAGGAGTGCGAGCGGGACGCCCGCTACATATATATATGTAGCGGGCGTCCCGCTCGCACTCCTAAAAAACGCTTTTTACTCTCATTGAGATGCTCTCTAAACCTGACTCTACAGATTGATGTCTTCGTTTAGTCTTCTTCGACTGGAACAGCCTGGTATCTTGATTCGGATACCAAGGGTTCGAGTGTTTTGCCCTTAATATTTTCGGGGGTTACTGCAATTGAGTTGTTGGGGTTCACGATGCCGCCGGAGATGATGACTTTAAAGGCATCTTCGATCGACATAGACAAATTGACTAAATCTGCCTCCGGGACTATAGCGTACCATCCGGTGGTGGGGTTGGGAGTGGTGGGGATGAAAATGCCGATCGGGGTTTCACCGGAAAGGTGAGGCGGGATGTCGTTACTCTCGATCGTACCCGTCACAAATGCTAAAGTCCAGATTCCCCGCCGGGGATATTCCACTAACACCACGCGGCGAAATTTGTCGTTTGAGTTGAGGAGGGTTCCCAGCAGTTGTTTGAGGGTTTTGTAAACCGAACCCGCTAGGGGAATTGCCTGCAACACCCGTTCGCCAAAGTCTAGCAGCCACTTGCCGAAAATGTTGCGGGCCATTAAACCGATGACTAAAATGCTCAGCAGGGGTACAGCCAGCCCTACTAAAAGATTTAGCAGATTCACCAAAATCGGGTGGAGTCCGTCAAAAGGGTTGATCTGCTTGGGAATTTTGGTGAGAAAATTGATCACCCAACTGGCGACGGTAATTGTCAGCCAGATGGTGGTAGCTAAGGGTATCACTACCAATAGTCCTGCGATCAGGTCGTTTTTTAAGTCTTGTTTGATGCGTTGGAGCACGGCGGGTCAAATCTCCTCGTAACTGGTTGCCAATAACCTGAATAAACCTGAGACTAAAGCAACTGCACGGGCTTTACTGGATGTCACCATAGACAATCGTCTTCAATTCTGCTAAACCCTACCCTTTCTGAGGGGGAAGAGTTAGGGATCGCCGGTGCTGTACCTTTATTTTAAAGAATTATTGCAAGTTGGCGCTTAGTTTTAATATATGCGGGCTGTGCACCAGCTCACCGTATTGTATATTTTAAGACATTTTGGGTCGGTTCAATCAATAAGCCGATCGGTCAGAGACAGCCGGGGAGTCGCAGTGTAGCGAGTCCAGATCAAATTTTCTGTGATTTGCATAGGAAATTAATTGGTCGATCGAGCTTTCTCAGATTTTCGGCTGGGTGGCACTTCGTTGTACCGAATTCAGGGGAACCTCTGCAGGTTGACTACAGAGTCTCTGCCAAAATATATCTTTGGATAGATGCAGTATAACTATATCTTAGTATGAAAGCGGTGATTTTTGATGGGCGACAGCGATAAACAAAACAACAGTTACCTACCATGCAACTGTTGCATGGTAGGCAAATCCGGCAAAAAGTAAAGCATACAGACCAGCAACTTTGACTTTTTTGACAGGATTGATCGATATTCAGGAAATAAGGGCATAATTCAACCGAATTCGAGCTTGAGAGGAGCGGCAAAGCAATATAGAATTAACTTGGGCATCACTACAAAAAAATAATCTGCCAAACGAGGTAGCAGTAGTTAGTAGCAAGCGAGATAAATTACTACATAGCTAGTTGTTTCTAGCCAGAAGCGCAAAACTATTTGTTTAACAGGGTATAGCTAAACTGCTACATAGAAGCAAGACTCCAGCGATGCCGATTTCTTGGAAGCCGACGGAAGTTAAGGAAAAACAAGCGTACTAGCCGCTCAAGTCAGAGCGGGGATTTACCCCGCTGCAAGCAGCAATAGACTTGATTAGAAGCTAGGATTGAGATATGAATGCTCAACTCATGAAACCAATTGATTTTTACATTTTTTTATGCCATTAAAAACGCAAGACTTTTGTGGGCTTCACTTAAAGCCGCAGCCAGATCAAATTTTGTATCAGATAATTAATATTTAAGTAAAAGGAATTTTTGTGAAAACGCTCAGTATCCTCTTAGTAGAAGACAGTCCCCTAGATGCCGAACTGATTGAGGCATATCTAATGGATGGCGGGCTCCAATTTTCTCTGGTGTGTGTGGAAAATCGAGAAGACTTTGCCACGGCGCTGGAAAAACAACGTTTTGACATTATTTTGGCAGATTATATGCTGCCTTGTTTTAACGGTATAGCTGCGCTGGAAATTGCCCACACTACTTGTCCGGGAGTGCCGTTTATTTTTGTTTCGGCTACTTTGGGTGAGGAAGTAGCGATAGAAACTTTGAAAAGCGGCGCTACTGATTATGTTCTCAAACGCCGTTTGATACGGCTGGTGCCGTCGATTGAGCGGGCCCTGCGGGAAGTTCAAGAACGGAACGAGCGCAAGCAAGCCGAAGCACAGCAGCAGGAGAGCGAAGCTCGATTTCGGATCATGGCGGATACCGCGCCGGTAATGATTTGGATGTCGGACACTGACCAACTTGGCGATTACTTTAACAAAGTTTGGCTGGAGTTTACCGGTAGAACTTTAGCGCAAGAAATGGGCACGGGTTGGATGGAAAACTTGCACCCTGATGACTTGCCAGAATGTCTGGATATTTACCAAAAAGCCTTCCACGCTGGCAGCGAGTACCGGCTCGAATGCCGGCTGAGACGCTATGACGGTGAATACCGCTGGGTTTTGGGTACAGGCGTACCCCGGTACAGACCCGATCGCACTTTTGCAGGTTACATCGGTTCTTACATCGATATTAGCGATCGAAAACAGGCAGAACAAGAACGCGCTGCCGCTTTGTCCCGCGAACAAGCAGCGAGGTTGCAAGCAGAAGAAACAGCTAAAGCGCTGCAATCGGCAAACGATAAAATTACTAACATTCTCGAAAGCATTACTGATGCTTTTATCGCTGTTGATTTAAATTGGAACTATACCTATCTCAACCACCAAGCTATTGAGCTGTTAGGCAGACCACAAGCAGAACTGATTGGTAAAAAAATGTGGGATATATTTCCCTGGGCTGTGGATTTACAGTTTTATAAAATGGCGACCAAAGCATTAGCAGAAAAGGTAACGATCGAGTATGAAGAATTCGTACCGTTATGGAATAAGTGGTTGAAGATGCGTTTTTATCCTTCTGATTCTGGTTTGTCGGGTTACATCCAAGACGTTACCGATCGCAAGCAAACAGAAGCTGCACTCCAGGCTAGCGAAGAAAAGCTGAGAATGTTAGCCGAAGCTAACTTGATAGGAATTATCTTCGGGGATGTTGACGGCGGTATCATCGAGGCCAATGATGAATTTTTGCGGATAGTTGGTTACACGCGGGAACAGTTGCAGCGCGGTGAATTAAACTCGATTGACATCACGCCGCCGGAGTACCAGTCTCTCGACAAGAAGGGGATGGCAGAGGCACAAGCAACGGGGGCTTGCACTCCCTACGAAAAGGAATTCTGGAGGAGAGACGGTAGCCGGATTCCGGTGTTGATCGGATATGTTTTGCTGGCGCAAAAGCGGCAAGAATCTGTGGGTTTTATTCTCGATTTAACGGTTGGCAAGCAGTTGGAAAGAGAACTGCAAGATCGAGCCGAGGAATTGGCGCGGGCGAACCGGATTAAAGACGAGTTTCTAGGAACTTTGTCCCACGAATTGCGGACGCCGCTGAATGCGATGCTGGGATGGGCACAACTGCTGCGAAACCGCAAGTTTGACGAAAAAACGACTGTTCGGGCTCTGGAAACGATCGACCGCAATACACGAGCGCTGGCAACTCTGATCGAGGATTTACTGGATGTGTCACAGATTATTACCGGGAAACTGTCGCTGAATTTGCGTTGGGTGGATGTGATTTCGACTGTTGAGGCTGCGATCGATACTCTCGCGCCCGCGATTGCGGCCAAAAATATTGAAATTGTGACGGATTTCGACCCAACGGCAGGACGGATTTTTGCCGATTCCGGTCGCTTGCAGCAGGTAGCGTGGAATTTGCTGTCGAATGCGATTAAGTTTACTCCAGATGGCGGGCAGGTGAGGGTGGCGGTGCGAAAGATGGAGAGGACTTTGGCCCGTGAGGAATCCGCTTGCTGTAAAAATTTGTCGCCCGCTAGTGTCGAAATTGAGGTTAGTGACACGGGACAAGGGATTTCAGAAGAGTTTTTGCCGCACGTTTTCGAGCGGTTCAGCCAAGCTGACAGCTCTACAAGGCGATCGTACAACGGATTGGGTTTGGGTTTAGCCCTAGTGCGGCATTTTGTGGAAATGCACGGGGGGACGGTGCAAGCCGAATCGGCAGGGAAGGGAAAAGGGTCGAGGTTTTTAGTGAGATTGCCAATTCAACAGCTTCATTGCGACGCTGGATTGTCTGTTGCTGGACTTGTGGAGTTAGCGATTCCTCAAAGCAGGGCGCGAGCCCCTGTAAAGGACTCTTTTGTCAGCAGCAATCTTTCTGGAGTGCGAGTCTTGGTGGTCGATATCGACGCGGATTCCCTGGATTTTGCGTGTACAGTGCTCGAAGATTGCGGGGCCCAGGTGGAGTCTGCTAACTCTGGAATGGCTGCCATGGAGGCGATTGAAAGGCTGAATCCGGATGTGTTGGCGATCGATATCGGGATACAGGCCCTTGACGGAGAGGCTCTGCTGCGGCAAGTGCGATCGCGGATGGTGGACAGGGAAATTCCGGCGTTGGCGTTCACGGCGGTTGGTAGGGTAGAGGAACGGATACGGGCACTGCAGCAAGGTTTTCAAATTTACGTGCCCAAGCCGATCGAGCCTGCTGAGTTGGTGGCGGTGGTGGCAAGTTTGGCGGCGCGCTCAAAGATTTTAGATTTTAGATTTTAGATTGACTCCGCGATGACGGATGTCGTAACTACACATCATTTTTCTTGCATTCGAGCGATCGGAAAATTCGGCAGAACAACGTTTTTCTTAGTAGGAATCAGAACTCTATCTAACTTGTCAAGCCCCAACAGTTATAAATTTAATTAGCCTCAAAGTTGGTAATTTTTGATACTGATAGCAGTTTCTAAAACGAATGCAACTGTAGAAAAGTTCCCAACCCTGATCATCATCAGTAGTCCGACTTCTAAAATCTAAAATCTAAAATCTAAAATCTAAAATCTAAAACTGTATGAGTTGCAGGGACGATCGTCCTTAACTGTATCTCCTCAAATATCAAGTTCAGTAAATACGTGCTTCAATTGAAAAATGCCATGTCGGGGTCAATGCTTCTCGCACTCCTCTATTTCGCGCCCTACAAGGATTTTGTGTCGCTCTTGGATTTTTCTGGGCCCTGGTTTCAACTATCGACTAGATACCAGTTGCACCCGACCGGCATCCATTTCATCCATTAATAACTCTAAAGCCTCATAATCAATATCGGAGATGTAGCCCAAACGGGTGAGCTCGTAGTTGATTTCGTTTTCAATGTCAGGCGTTAACTGCTTAATGTAGAGGGCTTTTTCTACAAGATTACGAATAGCATAGGTTGCTTGCATAGTAGCTCAGAGAACTCCGTACAATTTAATTATTATCTGAACAGCCGATCGCGCGCGTGATCTAAATCAGAACTAACAAGTGATTTCAATTACATTATTCACTTTTATCTAACAGCCAGGGGACAGTCGATCGCATTTTTTAGAATTCTCAAGACTAAACCTGCCCGCATAAATAAAAAATAGTATAGTAGCTTACGTTTCCTTCGCAAATCTTGCACAAAATTTTATAAAAAAGAGTCAATAAATAAAGATTCAGTAAAATTACTGAAAACAACTGGTCGATTTCGCTCAGAGCAAGTTAGGCTCAGAGTAATCAAGTAGGTTTAGGCTTACATCTGTCCAGCACAGTAGTTGAAAGTACGTAGCAACCATAGGTTTGACATATGCAGACACTTCTTGCCCATAAACCAATTACGGTGATTCGACCCCTAGACCACCTGAATGCAGCCACCTGCGGAGAATTCGGACGGCAACTCATGACAGCAATTGCAGCCCCCGGGGTTGTAGCGGTACTCGTAGATTTGGGCGCAGTAAAATTTATTGACAGTGCCGGTTTGATGGCATTGGTTTCGGGCCTGAAGCAGGCGAAAAAAATGGGGCGCAGGTTTAGTCTTTGCTCAGTATCCCCCGGGATTAAGATGATTCTGGAACTCAGCCAACTCGATCGAGTTTTTGAGATATTTGAAAATGTCGATAGCTTTGAAGCCGAAAACTCCTGCGTAAAACAACACTGATAGAGCCTCCTGGGCGACGAGAACAGGCAAAAAAACACAGCAAATTCGGTTAAATGCCCGAAAAGACAGACTACTGTCGTTGGCGTGTTGGCAGATTTTAAGGTAGGCTGCTTAAGAGTCGCAAATATTTAGCGAGTCGAGCCGTGGCAGTAAAAGTCGAAGAATTACTTACAGCAGACATTAATCAGCCTGCTCGTTATCTGGGAAATGAATTGGGGGCTACGCACAAGCCTTGGGACGGGGCGTTGGTGCGCTGGGTTCTCACTTACCCAGAAGTTTATGAAGTTGGTGCTTCCAATCTGGGGCACATCATCCTTTACAACATTTTGAACGCAGGGCCGAGACAGTTGTGCGATCGAGCTTATTTGCCCGCACCAGATTTGGCAGCAAAACTGCGATCGACCAAAACTCCGCTGTTTGCCGTAGAATCGAGGCGATCTCTCACAGAATTTGATATTCTGGGCTTCAGCCTCAGCTACGAACTCGGAGCCACAAACATTCTGGAAATGCTCGATTTAGCCGGCATTCCCCTAACTTGGCAAGAAAGAGCAACAAATCCCCAAAACGGTCAAATACCGCTGATTTTTGCTGGCGGGCAAACGGCAACTTCCAACCCAGAACCCTACGCAGACTTTTTTGACTTCATCGCTTTGGGTGATGGAGAAGAGTTGCTGCCAGAAATTGGCTTGATTTTGGCAGAAGGCAAAACAAATAATTTGAGCCGAGAAGCATTGCTGCTGGATTTAGCGCAAATTCCAGGCGTCTACGTCCCGCAATTCTACGATATGGCGGCCGACGGTTCTGTTCATCCCAACCGCCCGCAAGTTCCAGAACGAATTCTGCGCCGCGTGGCAACTCCCATACCAGCTTATTCGATCGGCCTGGTTCCCTACGTCCAGACAGTACACGACAGATTGACAGTAGAAATCCGCCGGGGATGCACCCGCGGCTGTCGCTTCTGTCAGCCGGGAATGCTGACTCGCCCCGCGCGCGATGTCGAACCGCAGCAAGTCGTAGAGGCGATCGAACAGGGGATGCAAGCCACCGGGCACAGCGAGTTTTCCCTGCTTTCCCTGAGTTGTTCCGATTATCTGGCACTCCCAGCAGTTGGGATGGAAATCAAAAATCGCCTGAAAGATAAAAATATTTCTCTGTCTCTACCCAGCCAGCGGGTTGACAGATTTGACGATAATATTGCCGACATTCTCGGCGGTACGCGACAAGGCGGTTTGACTTTTGCCCCAGAAGCTGGTACTCAGCGAATGCGCGACATCGTTAACAAAGGTTTGACCAACGAAGAATTGCTTCGGGGTGTCAAAACTGCGGTCGATCGCGGCTGGGATAAAATCAAGCTGTATTTTATGATCGGTTTGCCCGGAGAAACAGATTTTGATGTTCTCGGCATCGCCGAAACAGTCCGCTGGCTGCACAGGGAATGCAGGATCGATGGCAGGCGAGGACTCACTTTTAACTTGACAATTTCTAATTTTACGCCTAAGCCTCACACTCCTTTTCAGTGGCACTCGGTTTCTACTGCTGAGTTTTCCCGCAAGCAAAAACTCCTGAAGGAAGAGTTTCGGGGAATGCGGGGCGTCAAGGTGAATTACACTGATGTGCGGATTTCGGCAATGGAGGATTTTGTCGGACGGGGCGATCGACGTTTGGCTGCTGTAGTCCGCCGCGCTTGGGAACTTGGCGCGGGTATGGATGCGTGGTGGGAAAGCTTGGATAAGGCATATAAAGCTTGGACTCAGGCGATCGATGAGTCGGGCCTTACCTGGAAATACCGCCAAGTCGAAAGCGGCGAGTGGAATCTTTTTGAGAAGGAAGAGGAGAAGGAAGAAGGAAGTTCGGCAACGGATTCTGTAACGGATGTAACGGATGTAACGGATGTAACGGATGTCAGTTCGATGTCCGTCGGAAGAAGGAAGAAGGAAGAAGGAAGAGAAATCAAGGAAGATTTTCCCAATTCTTCGGATCTCCCCCTCTCCCCCTCCCCCTCTCTCCCCCTCTCTCTCGATCAGGCCCTGCCTTGGGATCATTTAGATACGGGGATCGACAAAAACTGGCTTAAAATTGACTTGCAAAAGGCTTTAGAAGCAGCGACGGTTCCCGACTGTTCCTTTGAGGGGTGTTCGCGCTGCGGGGTTTGTGGCACTGATTTCGGACACAATGTGGTTGTGGATGCGCTGCCAATTCCTGAGTTTGCTGGGGAGTTTGTCCCGAATACGGAGCGGAAACAGCGTTTTCGGGTTTGGTTCGGGAAGGTGGGCGATATGGCTTTGGTTGGTCATTTGGATTTGATCCGATTGTTCGATCGAGTGGTCCGCAGAGCCGATTTGCCGATTTCGTTTACCGGCGGGTTTCACCCGAATCCTCGGATTTCTCTGGCAAATGCTCTGCCTCTGGGTGTTACCAGCACTGGGGAAATTGCCGACTTTGAGCTCACTGAGTCGATCGATATTGAGAGTTTTCGGGAAAAGTTGGCCGCTAAGCTGCCGGAAAATATTCCGATTTACAAGGTTGAGTCGATCGATCTCAAGGCTCCTTCTGCTAACCAGTTGTTAGAAGCAGCGGAGTACGTAATTACTGTCGCTGTAGGGGGTTCGCTGACAGAAAATGGCGAATTAGACCTGGAAAATGCTGCTCCTGTCTCCGTGGCTCCTGATGCCAATTGGGAAGCTTGGGTTAAGACGATCGCCGAAACCGAGGCTTTTTGGCGGGTGCATACTACTAAGTCGGGAAAGACGAAGGATGTCAATTTGCGCGATCGGCTCCACAAACTAGAACTTGTAGAGCAGAAACCAGACAGCACCTCTGCTAAGAGTGCTACATCCGAAGGTAGAGCCGTCTTGCGCTTTACCGGCAGTTGTCGCAGCGATGGCAACTTGCTAAAGCCAGAACATATTGTGTTCATGCTCGAACAAGTCAGCCAGCAGGAAATTCAGCTTCTACAGGTTCAGCGTAGTCAGCTAATCCTGGGTTATGGTTAAGATAGGGAAGCCGTGGTGGAATATTTCACCTTTGGCTCTCGATCGGGATGTGTCGTTTCACGCTATAATCGCTTGTTATGGAAGCCGCGGCGGCTCGAGCGCTTTAGTCGCTCGCCGCCCTCGTCAACCAGCAACGCGGGCTGGGTGCAAATTGCTTCTGTTCAAGACTTCAAGCCTTTTTGTTGTACATTCACGGGCTAAATCTAGCGCCAAACCTGCAGGAGCGGGGTCTGAACCAAATTTAGCGATTAATTTCGATCGATCGACTGGTTGTCGGTGGTCGGCTTATTCAAAAATCTCACGGTTCAAACCGCAGAACGGGTATTCAACAATAGATGTTTTTGGCGGGTCAAAAAACGGAGATAAGCCCCCGACTTAAGTCGTGGAGAACCAAAAATTTTAGATTTTAGATTAAAGTTCCAGCTCCCAGATTCATCTTTGGAGTAAATCTAAAATCTAAAACCTAAAATCTAAAATCGACTGACCCGTCAAAAAACGGAGATAAGCCCCCGACTTAAGTCGTGAAGAACCAAAAATTTTAGATTTTATACTTTAGTTCAATCTCCCAGATTCATCTGTGGAGTAAATCTAAAACCTAAAATCTAAAATTTAAAATCTAAAATCGACTGACCCGTCAAAAAACAGAAATAAGCCCCCGACTTAATTCGTGGAAAACCAAAATTTTAGATTTTAGACTAAATTTCAATCTCCTAGATTCATCTGTGGAGTAAATCTAAAATCTAAAATTTAAAATCTAAAATCGACTGACGAGGTTTTAGGGTTCGCAGGGGCAGAGGTTGCAGTCGAATGCCAAGCTGGTGTGTGTTGAGTGCGATCGCACAAGAATTCAACAAAAGTGTAGGCGCTTTCACTCCTACCTACTTTCCCTCAAAACCAGCCCTCAACCACCACGCAAGCGGAGTTATCAGTTCGTAGTGTTAAGTTGTGTGTTAAGAAATTGGTACGGTGTCAATGAATTTATTCGCGCTCGTTCAAAGGAAGAGTTGTAAGTGTTGAATTTTGAGTATTGATTTCGCAATTGTCAACTCAAATCTCAATATTGCTAACTCGATAAAAGCCTCCTTATTTCTATCTCTCAGATTTATCTGCTGAGCATAACTCATAACTCTGTACGGGCGGGTTTAACTACTTTATCTGTAACAGTTAACAGTTAACTGTCACAGATAACTTTCCTTCCACCCTGCACCAACTCACAGCTAATAACTCTTCAAGCTACTACTAATTACAGTCTAAGTCAGAGGCACTATGAGTGCGTAAGTGTCTCTAACTTGCTGCCAGTTTTTTGAGGAAATTGAATGACAAAGCAGATAGTTATAGCAGAGCAGCATCGCATTGCTGCCGTCTTTTCAGAAGATCAAATCCAAGAACTTGTGGTAGCCACAGGCAGCCACCAAGTCAGTGACATTTACTTGGGAATTGTTGAAAATGTACTCCCTGGGATAGATGCGGCCTTCGTTAATATTGGCGACCCAGAACGTAACGGGTTTATGCACGTCACAGACCTCGGCCCGCTGCGCCTTAAACGCTCGGCAGGAGCAATTACAGAACTCCTGACCCCCCAGCAGAAAGTGGTGGTACAGGTAATGAAAGAACCGACGGGCAGCAAAGGCCCCCGGCTGACAGGCAACATTACCCTGCCGGGCCGCTATTTGGTACTGATGCCCTACGGCAGGGGAGTCAATCTCTCGCGGCGGATCAAGTCGGAAGCCGAACGCAACCGCCTCAGAGCCCTGGCTATTTTGGTGAAACCGGCCGGGATGGGGCTGCTGGTACGCACTGAGGCTGAAGGGATGACTGAAGAAGCCATCATGGAAGATTTGGAAGTCCTCCAAAAACAATGGGAAGCCGTTCAACTCGAAGGCGGTACTTCGCGAGCGCCGGCACTGCTCAACCGGGATGACGATTTTATCCAGCGGGTGCTGCGAGATATGTTCAGCGGTGACGTGAATCGGATTGTGGTGGACTCGCAAAATGGAATTAAGCGGGTGAAGCAGCAGTTGATGAGCTGGAACGGTGGTAAACTTCCTGCGGGAGTTTTGATCGACCACCACCGAGAGCGCGCCTCGATTTTAGAATTTTTCCGGGTTAATGCTGCGATTCGAGAAGCCCTCAGACCAAGGGTTGATTTGCCTTCGGGTGGTTATGTGATTATTGAGCCGACTGAGGCGCTGACGGTGATTGATGTCAACTCTGGCTCGTTTACTCGATCGGCGACGGCTCGGGAAACGGTACTCTGGACAAATTGCGAAGCAGCCACGGAAATTGCTAGACAACTGCGGTTACGCAATATTGCCGGGGTGATTATTGTTGACTTTATTGACATGGAATCCCGCCGCGATCAGTTGCAGGTGCTGGAACATTTCAATAAAGCTCTCAAAGCTGACAAAGCTCGACCGCAAATCGCTCAACTGTCGGAATTGGGACTGGTAGAACTGACTCGCAAGCGCCAAGGTCAAAATATTTACGAGTTGTTCGGCCACAGTTGCCCTACTTGCAGCGGGTTGGGTCATCTGGTGCACTTGCCTGGGGAAGAAGACTTCGCCGCAGCGGTGCGGGAATCGGGCGATCGTACTGTTGCTACATCGAACCGCGTTTTGTTGAATTTGCCAGAAGGATTGGAACGTCGCAGCTTGACGCCTGTGGCGGCTGCAACTCCTGCCCCGGTGCGGGAAGAACGCCCCCCCGAACCTGCTAGGGCTGCTTGGGAACCTCAAAGCGAAAGTTTGGATTTTGAGACCGGCAGCAACGCATCGCCTTTGGACTTGCTCAACCATCCCAGCTATCAGGATTTGGGGAACGGAACTAGACGCCGCCGCCGCCGCCGGATTGGCGAAGAGCCTTTTGCTCTCCCGGCGGAGGAGGAACCGGTACGTAGCAAGTTGCGGCTGCCGAATACTTCGAGCGCGCCCGTCGCGGATACGCGCTCTGAGTATCTGGCCCCCCCCGGCATCCGGGCCGCTTCGGAGGGCTTCGGGCTGGTGAATATGGCGACTGTTGGCAGGCGCGAGGATTTCGATCGCGTGCGGCCGGCTAAGTCTGAGTTGATGAAGCCGATGGTTGAGCCTCCAGAGGTGATTTCGGTGGAAATGACGGCGGAGGAGCAGGATGTTTATGCTCTGATGGGGGTTTCTCCTTTGGTGCTTACTGATCGCAGCGTGAAAAATCCTAAGAATGCGATCGTTTCGGTGACTCTCCCCGGAGCGGCGCCGAACAAGCCGCCTTTCGAGCAGCTCGAATTTGAATTTGAACCGACGGCGCCTGCACAGAATGCACAGGAACGGGATTATTATCCAGAAAGGTCGGTAGTTGAGCCTGTTTTTTCTGAGGATGATGAGGCCCAACTTTACGGCGAGAGTTCGATCGACGAAACTGATGATTTTGATCGGATTGAGGAACCCAGCGATGTGATGGGCGAATCCTATGAGCCGATCGAATCCTATGAACCGATCGAATCCTATGAACCGATCGAATCCTATGAACCGATCGAATCTAATGAGCCGATCGAATCCTATGAACCGATCGAATCTAATGAGCCGATCGAATCTAATGAGCTGATCGAATCTAATGAGCCGATCGAACCCAGCCAACCCAGCGAACCCAGCGAACCCGAGGAGCCTGCTATCAACCGCCGCCGCCGCCGCCGCTCGTCAGCCGTTGTGGATGAGTGATATGAAGTCAGAGGGAAGAAGGAAGGAGTCAGAGGGAAGAGGGAAGAAGGAAGAAGTAGAAATTTTTACTCTCTTCCCATCTTTCCATCTTCCCCTTTCCCCCTCTCCCTCGAACGCTCTGGTAATTGCGGGTGTGGATGAAGTCGGACGAGGAGCTTTGTTCGGGCCGGTGGTGGCTGCTGCCTGCATTTTGCCCGACGAAGTTCTCGATGAATTAGCAAGTTGCGGGGTGCGAGATAGCAAGCAGTTGAGTGCCGCAGCCCGGAGTCGGTTAGCTGTGAAGATCCGGGCTGTGGCGGTTGACTGTCAAATTGGTGCGGCTTCGGTGCGGGAGATCGATCGCCTCAATATTTTGCAGGCTTCTTTGTTGGCGATGAAGCGGGCGATTTTGAAGTTGAAGGTAACGCCGGATTTGTGTTTGGTTGATGGGAATCAAAGGATTCCCAATTTGGCGATCGAGCAAGAGACGATGATCAAGGGTGATGCGCGATCGATTCAGATTGCTGCTGCTAGTATTGTGGCGAAAGTTTGGCGCGATGAATTAATAGTACGTTTGGCTGTTAAGTATCCTGAATATGACTTGACAAATAACAAGGGATACGGTACTGCTAAACATAAATTGGCTTTGGAACGCTGCGGTGTATCTGTCTTTCACCGACAATCTTTTAGTCCTTGTCAAAAATAGTTAGTTGTATGGAATAATACAACTCCGGTTAAACTTCATCTTGCACCATTCTCAAGAACAGACAATATGCCTGTTTCACAAAAATTTAATTTTATTTATTGTGGGATGTAGGGGTTGGGCATCTTGCCCGCCCCTAAAAGGCTTATTGAGAAGGGTGCAAGATATCATTTATAACCAATTTTGGGTGTATGGCCCAGAGTATCCAAATTGACTCCGCACTGCCTGCCAGTTAGCCATAAGTTTAGCATTACCTTTGACAACATCAGGAGCATCTATCCCGACAATATAAACTTCGATAGGCTCGTAACCAGGTTGTTGATACATATTCCACAAATCGGAATTATCAAACATATCGCCTGATGCCGGAACATAGCAAATCGAGTCTGGTCCCATAATATATGGTTCGCCTTGAGTATTCAGACTAGCAAAGATGTTTTCATTTTGGTTATATATCCACAAGTCTGTTCCCGATTTATCCGCTGCGCTAACCACAATTTGACCAATATCCGTCCCTCCTTCTGCTTCAACCATTTGCGTAATATATCCGTGAAAAATCGGCTTTGCCTTTCTCGGTTGGGCAGCACCTTCATTCAGATATTCAACGATACTATACGCACGTTCTTTACCCTCAGTAGACTGGTAAATAGAGCCAATTCTTAAAGCATCAATTAGGGTGCCAGAAACAGGCGGGTTGTCATTCAAAGTTTGACCGTTCATTGCATAGATCGCGAGTCCAGCAATTCCGCCAAACGGTTCAGTCATAACTAAACCAATAATTGCTTGCTCTAAACTATTTTCATCTGGAACATTAACTTGCCCTGTATTAAATTTACTGTCGGGAGGAGCTTCGCTAGCTACATAGTTAGGAAACAGCGGAATTGAGCCAGCGAAAGTTGTTAGCGGTAGGGTGGGGATAGAACGACCCGCACCGTCGGCATTAATAATCGGAATTTGTAATTGAGCTGCTACAGTTAGAGGAGAAGCAGCATTAATTGCCCCGATTTCTATAGGCAGGACAAAATTAAAGCGATCGAAATTCTCATAACCACGGTAGAAAGATTTTCCTGTACGCTGGCACCATTGTTGTAAAGCTAGAAAAGCATTTGTGGGGGCATGAGGATTGGCTGTTTTGAATAACGCATCGGGCGAACCCATGTTTGCAGACACGGCAATCCATTGATCGCCTGGAATCTCTTTTACCTCTAATACTTCAACAACGGTGTCATCTAGAACGCCATCATCAATGATTTTGTTAGAGACAAGATAAGAGCCTCCGCCCCCAGAAGCCAAGACACAGGCTCCAATATTTACTAGCTTCATCCCATTCTTATCGAGTCGAACAGACATCAGCACCCTCCAAACGGGATAAAAAATATACTCGCCAGCTAATTTTTGACTATACGATAATATATAAAAAAGTACAACTAGGCGGGAAAGACAGATGACTGATGCCCCAATCGCCCTTCCAGGTTATCAAATCGCCCAGCAAATCTACGCTGGCTCTCGAACCTCAGTATATCGAGGTCTGCAAGAATCCGATGGCACACCCGTTGTCCTCAAAATTCTTAACAGCGAATGCCCCACCGTCTCCGAATTGGTTCAGTTTCGACATCAGTATAATATAGTTCAAAATCTTGATCTCCCAGGAATTGTCAAACCCTACAAATTAGAAACATACCGCAATCGATTTGTCCTGGTAATGGAAGATTTCGGTGGCGTTTCTCTGAGAACATATTCTGAAACCAACAAGACACTAGCTGGCAAGGAAGCCCAAAGTACATTTCTTAACATCGGCGAGTTTCTCAAAATCGCGATCGAAATTGTCAACATATTACACGAACTGCATTCACGCCAGATCATTCATAAAGATATTAAGCCAGAAAATATTCTAATCAACCCGGTTTCTAAACAGATAAAAATCATTGACTTCAGTATTTCTTCCCTGTTAGTCAGAGAGAACCAAGAAATTCAAAACCTCAATATTTTAGAAGGCACTTTAGCCTACATCTCTCCCGAGCAAACCGGACGAATGAATCGGGGAATTGACTACCGCACCGACTTTTATTCTTTGGGAGTAACTTTATACGAGTTGCTAACGGGACAATTGCCATTTCCAAGTAGCGATCCGATGGAATTAATTCACGGCCACATTGCGAGGAAGCCCAAGCCTCCGATAGAACTCGCTCCGACCCTCCCGAAGATGTTAAGTGATATCGCCATCAAGCTGATGGCAAAAAATGCCGAAGACCGCTATCAGACAGTTTTCGGCATCAAACACGACTTGGAAAAGTGTTTAGAAGAATATTCAGCTAATGGCACTATTGCGCCCTTTGAATTAGCAGCAAGAGATATTTCAAATCGCTTCATTATTCCAGAAAAACTCTACGGCAGAGAAACAGAAGTAGCCACTTTGCTAGCAGCATTCGATCGAGCAAGTCAAGGTAACAGCGAAATGATGTTAGTAGCTGGTTTTTCTGGGATTGGCAAAACAGTTGTAATTAATGAAATTCACAAGCCGATCGTCCGCCAGCGCGGCTACTTCATCAAAGGAAAATTCGACCAATTCAAGCGTGACATTCCCTTCTGGGCTTGGGTGCAAGCTTTCCAAAATTTAATGCGACAAGTGCTGACAGAAAGTGTTGCAGAAATAAAAAAATGGCGCACCACAATCTTAGAAGCTTTAGGCGAAAATGGACAAGTAATTATTGATGTAATTCCAGAATTAGAACTCTTGATTGGCAAGCAATCACCAGTTCCAGACTTAGAAGGAAGTGGCGCGCAAAATAGATTCAATCGGGTATTTGAAAAGTTTATTCGAGTGTTCGCAACCGTCGAACATCCCTTGGTAATTTTCCTAGATGACTTGCAGTGGGCGGATTTGGCTTCTATAAAATTAATGCAATTGATCTTAGGCAATAGGGAGACTCGCTATTTATTGCTGCTGGGTGCATATCGGGATAATGAAGTTTTTCCCGCACATCCGCTGATGCTGACTTTAGAGGAGATTCGGAAGGCCGAAGCAACAGTCAATCAAATCACACTCTCTCCTCTCGATCAATCTAACTTAAACAAACTGATTGCCGATACATTAAGTTGCCCGTCAGAAAGAGCACTCCCTTTAACAGAAATAATATTTCATAAAACTAAAGGCAACCCATTTTTTAGCAATCAATTTCTTAAATCCCTACAGGAAGATAGATTAATCACATTTGATTTAGAAAGCGGTTATTGGCAGTGCGAGATTGCTAAAATCCGAGAAATTTCTGTCAGCGATGATGTTATCGAGTTTATGGCATCCCAGTTGCAAAAACTTCCAGTAAATACTCAAAATGTATTGCAATTAGCTGCTTGTATCGGCAACGAATTTGATTTAAAAACACTGGCAATTGTCAATGAAAAATCCCATGCCCAAACAGCTACTGACTTGTGGAAGTCGTTACAAGACGGGCTAATTATGCCGATCGGCGAAGTTTACAAATTTTTTCAGGAATCTGAAACGCTGGAAGTGGAAAACTCTCAGGAGTTATTAGTTGCTTACAGGTTTTTACACGATCGCGTACAACAAGCAGCGTATTTCCTAATTCCAGAAAACCAGAAACAGTCAACCCACCTGAAGATCGGCAGATTGCTGCTGCACAAGGGCGGGCAGGGGGGCACCGCCCCTACGGCTGCGGAAAGGGAAGAGAATATTTTTGATATTGTCAATCAATTGAATATGGGGGCTGAGTTAATTCAGAGTCAAACAGAACGGGATGAACTTGCTGAGTTAAATCTAATTGCTGGAGGTAAAGCTAAAACTTCCACAGCTTATGCTGCTGCGGTCAAATATTTAAGTGCAGGGAGGAGACTTCTAGCAACAAATAGCTGGCAGCAGCAGTACGCTTTAAGCTTAGCATTGTACTCAAAAGCCGCAGAAGCAGCACATCTCAAAGGGGATGTTGAGGAGATGGAATATGCGATAGAGGTTGTATTGAAACAGGCTAAAACACTGCTAGATAAAGTGAAAGTCTATCTGGTAAAAATTCAAAACAACATCGCTCAAAATAAACTATTAGAAGCAATAAATATTGGTTTGGAACTGTTGCAGCAATTAGGAATTACTTTTCCAGAGTCTCCTTGCCATTCGGATATCCAGCTTGCTCTGGAAACCTTGCGATCGCAGTTGGCACAAAGAGCGATCGAAGATTTAATCGATCTGCCAGAAATGACTGATTTAAATAAGTTAGCAGCTATGCAAATTGCCAACAGCATTTTTTCTGCTGCTTACAATACTGTTCCCATACTGTTACCGCTGATTGTATTTAAACAAGTTGATTTATCGCTTGAATATGGGAATACTGCTTTGTCTGCGTTTGCCTATGCTAACTGTGGTTTACTGCTGTGTGTTATTGGAGAAGATATCGACACTGGCTATCGATTTGGACAACTAGCTTTAAGTCTATTAGAACGTGTTAATGCCAAAAAATTAAAAGCCAAGATTTATACGATTGTTTATTTTCATATTGCGTACTGGAATCAACACGCCAAAGAAACTTTAAAACCTTTGCTAGAAGCTTACTCTAGCGGACTAGAAACGGGAGATTTAGAATATGCTGCTTTATCTTTGATGGATTACAGCTTGTATTCATTTTTAATGGGGAGAGAATTGAGCGAGCTGATACGAGAAATTAACTCTTATAATGAAGCACTGGTTCATATTAATCAAGAAAAATTCCTTCCCATAAATCAATTGCTCCATCAGGTTGTAATAAATTTGAGTGGTGCTGCCGAAAATCCCTATCGTTTAATTGGCGAAAACTATAATGAAGAAGAAACACTAATACTGTATCAAGAACAGGGAAATAAAACTTTTCTGTTTGTATTGTATTTTCATAAACTCGTTCTCTGTTACTTGTTTGAAGAATTCGATCGCGCTGTTGAATGCACGGCCAACTCAGAAAAAAATCTAGACGGAGTAACCGGAACGCTATTTTTCCCCCTGCAAAATTTCTATGGTTCTTTAACTCTGCTTTCCAAATATCCCGACGCTACAAAATCGGAACAAGAACAAATTCTTAAAAAAGTAGCTGCAAATCAAATAAAGCTAAAGCAATGGGCGCATCATGCACCCATGAATTTTATGCACAAATTCTATTTAGTCGAGGCTGAGCGACATCGGATTGCGGGCGAACATATTGAAGCAATAGGAATGTACGATCGCGCGATTGTCCTGACCCAAGAAAACGAATATCTAAACGAAGAAGCACTAGCCCACGAACTCGCAGCTAAGTTTTATCTTGAATGGGGTAAAGAAAAAATTGCCACAGTCTATTTAACAGATGCCTACTACGCTTACGCTCGTTGGGGAGCATTAGCCAAAGTTGCGGATTTAGAAAAACGCTACCCTCAATTGCTCACCCCAATTCTCAACCAGAAAAATACCATTACTACAAGCCAGACAATTGCTCGCATCACCGCTGCTACCATCACTTCCACCAGTTCTAGTATTTCAGAATCACTCGACTTTGGAACAGTAATGAAAGCATCTCAAGCACTTTCAGGAGAAATTCAGCTTGATAAATTGCTCTCAACCTTAATGCAAGTAGTGATGGAAAATCTCGGAGCAGAAAAATGCGCTCTGATTTTGAAAAAAGCAGGCAGTTTAATAATTGAAGCCACTGCAATTAGTGGTATCTCAGAAACAATTGTGCTGCAATCAATTTCTCTGGAAACCAGCAATGACCATTGGTGACAAGTTAAGGAAAAAGGGAAATTGTCAAGGGTAGTATTTGCATGGGTCTGGGATCGTGGGAAACTTAT
>NZ_JAUBOS010000037.1:37715-55672 GCF_036700365.1 Microcoleus sp. w2-18bC1 | reverse complement strand
TTTTGGTAAAAATTGTAATCTCACACTTTTTTCATTATAACCGATAACTAATCAACTTATTTATTTTTCATTCCTTACATTTTCCATCACAAATAGCGGATGATCGAGATAGGGATTGCCTGCCTTATCAACCTGCCCATCATGAGCTTTTGCTGCGATCGCGATCGCCCGCTGTAGTAATAATTCGTACTCTGAATTCGTATTTGACAACATAGTACAGAAGTTCTCTATTAAAGTTTCAGTCTCCTCGCGGGGAAAACGTTGTGTGGGAGTTTTTATTTTAAATATTCCTGCAACAATTTCCAAGCCATTTGAGTACCTTCACCTGCGTTGACTTTTTCAAAGTCTACATCTTTTCTCAAAATTACCAAACCCACACCTTCTTTGATTTCTATTTTATCACAATCGCTAACGATCGCCAAAAAAAGGTGGTTGTTTTGTAAAACCTTTCTATCATTTTGGGTCTTTTGGTGAGTAAAAGTTGCGATAAATTCCATTGTGTAATCATTGATTGTGAGGCAAGTTTCTTCCTCCATTTCTCGCACTGCTGCCTGCTGTGGAATTTCTCCAATGTCCACGCCACCACCAAAAGTAGAAAGCATTCCTTGACTGGCAATACCGGGAATATTATCTCGCAGTTGTGCCCCAATCTGACCGTTGGGAAGCATGAGAAAAATGCGAACTATTGACTGAGGAATATTCATCCGATCGAGGGAATAATACAACTAAAAAAAATTGCTCTAGAGTTTTCTAATTTGACTCCAAATTTGCCTAATCCAATTGTATACCGCAGCATACAAAGCCAACAATTTATTGACAAAACTTTGCCAAATAGAGTTGTCGGTGACTTCAGAAACTTCTTCGGTTTCCACGGGCAGCGGGGGCATCCCGACTACTTCATACAGCGGATATTCGCCACTTTTCCCCGGAATTTGCACGGATACGCACTGATTGACGATCGCCAATTTCTTAATTTCCTGATAAGTCTCCTCGGAAATCAGTAAACTGGTTCCCACTTGCTTATTAGCAGCCTCGATCCGGCTGGCAAAATTCACCGCATCTCCGATCGCCGTAACTGTCTGACTCTTCGATGCCCCCAAATTCCCCACAACCACCCACCCGTAATGTATACCAATTCCAATCCGCAATCGGTGACGGTATAGAGTCTCAAAATAGGGATTGAGTTTCTCTAGTTCCTCCAGCATCTGCACCCCAGCCCTCACCGCTTGTTCCGCTGCCCTGTCTGAATTTTCCAACCCAAACAGCGCCATAAAACCATCTCCCATATAATTATTAATCATCCCGCTGTTGCGGTTGATTGCATAACCCATTTTTTGGAAATAGCGATTTAAAATATAAATTACATCGTAGGGCAATAGCGATTCTGCAAAAGGCGTAAACCCTCGAATATCGGCAAACAAAATTGCAATTTTCTTCTCTTGACCCACAGGAGCAGAAATTGACTTTCCTGCCATTTCGTCGTTAAAGGATTCCAAGTCTTCAGAATCGATCGCCAATCGGCGCAAAATCACCTTGCCGCCCGCAACCTGTGTCTGACAAGCTAGCCTAATTTCCGGTTCTAAACGCAATTTTTGGGCAAGTTCCTCTTCCGGCGAAGTGCGCGGAGAGCAAAATTCCAAACCTTCGACAATCAATACCCGGCAAGTTGAACATCGGGCGCTACCGCCGCAGATGTGGGTGTGGGGAATGTCGGCACGCAGAGAAGCTTCGAGAATTATATCGTCGTCGTCTATCTCGATCGTGCGATCGTCCGGCAGATAGTGAATCTGTGGCATATATGGCGCGTCTAGCTAATTAGCGAGGAATCTCGCGGACATCTGTTATTGCAGCGAACCTGTATGCAAACCCGGTTTCTCGGCATTTTTTCTGTCTCCCCTCCCCTGATTCCTTAACTATAAGTCGCGATCGGCATTTGCTTCTCGTTTCATCAGCTCAACCGCCCAACTGACACCAGTTTAAAAAAAGAATGCAACTCTAGGCAATAGTCCCACTCTTAGCTGATCATTCATTCTCAATTCTAAAATCTAGAATGGTATAACTGAACACTACAATTTTCACCGTGAGATGAAAATACCCCAATTCAAGCTGTGGAGTTAATCTAAAATCTAAAATCTAAAATCTAAAATGGACTGACATAATTCTTAATAAAATTAATCTCCCCCAAAGCCCTATAAATCCGTTATCAAATCTCCTTCAACAGCCATATATTTTTAGAATTTAGGAAAGTTTTGCTGTGCAAACCTTACTTGGCAATAGTTTCAGCTTTTTTGCTCTGTAACAACCAGCTAATTTTGGTGAGATAGAATAGCAGCATCTTTAAAACCAGTATAACCATGACTTCATCAACAGCCTTACAAAACATCGAAAAGCACATTCCCATAGTGGGAGATGTACATATCAAAAGTCCGATCGCCTACGCAGCAACCCGCCTCGCAGTCAGTGGAGTTAACACGGTGCAAATGGCAGTAGCAGAGTCTTACATCAACGGATTAGAAGTCCCAGATTCAGTATTGCGATCGCTTTTTGATACCTGTATGCCCGTCTTTTTTAAGCATTTCCCGTCCCTGCTTGCACCCTACGAATGGGTACTAACAGAAACAGATCACACAGCCGAAGGGTCGCGGGATTTAATGAAGATTCAGTACGACTTACCTCAAGCAATGCTGAATCCGATGTTAGGTGACGGAAAACTCATTTACCCTAAATACAGCATGGGATTATGGGAAAAAGGAGCCGCCAACCTTGAACAAGCGCAAATCCAAATGATTGATGATGTGATTGAGAAGCTAGAAATTCAGGATGGCGACAATATTTTAGACTTTGGCTGCGGTTGGGGTTGCGTTCCCAATTACATTCTTTCCAAATTTCCCAATGTCACTTTTACGGGGATTAACCTCAGCCACCACCAATGCGAGTATATGCGTCAGAAGATGCAATACCCCGAAAGCTACCTTAGTTCAGGTCGATTTACCCTATATGAAGGCGATTTGAACGACGCCAACTTCGAGACAAAATTTGACAAAATTCTCTCCATCGGAGTTTTTGAGCATGTAGGCAATTTAACGAAAGCTTTCCAAAAGCTGGCATCTTTCCTGAAGGATAAAGGCAAAGTTTTCATTCACATCATTACAGTTCGCACCCCCAACAATATATCCAGTGTTTTCACCCACAAATACATTTTCCCCCACGGCCGTTACTGGAAATACGATGCCGTTCCCAGCTACAACAAAGACCTCAAAACCATTAAAAGATGGTATATCAACGGATACAATTACTCCACAACCTTTGCTAACTGGCTAAAAAACTTTGACGATTCTCAGGCAATAGTCAAAGATTTGGACTACGGCATCGACTATGCCAAATTTCGTCGCATCTGGCGGTTTTACTTGATTTGGTTTGTGTCTAATTTCGCGAGTTGCGACGGCGAATATAACGGCAACGGTCAATATTTAATGACTCATGCCTAATCGCTAATCAGTAGACCGAGCTCAAAAAACCTAACACCACGAGCCCCGACTTCTTGGAGAAGTCGGGATTCTCAAGTGCGAGCTACTTATCCGGATAATGAAACCTTTCAACCTAGATTTAGGGCGATCTAGAAGTGTTGCATTCTTTTGAGAAATTTGTCTGAGTTTAAAAAAGTCCGGAATCAGATGATCGATCGGTGAATAAGACTTATATCAAGCATGAGCCTGCACAATACTTTTTAAATTCCATCCTCGATCGGTAGTGATGATATCCGATATTTTACTACAAAAAAAGGGTTGATTTATACAATGGTAGACAATATGAAACCTTCTCTTCCTCAAGACGACCCGAACCCAGAACAGCGCCGCGATTCCTTGAATCGCCAGCAACAAGCTTATCAGTTTGACCATGACAGTTTATCACCTTTGGCATTATTGAAAGATCTGCCACCAGTCGAGAACTTTTCGAGCAAGTATATTGGAGAGCGGATACTAGCAACATCGGAACTTCCCGGAAATATGCTGGCGGCCGATTCGAGAAGTTTTCTCGATCCTCTCGATGAGCTCCAAGACTATGAAGATTTCTTTACTCTGCTGCCGCTACCTGCTGTTGCCAAAATCTACCAAACCGATCGCTCTTTTGCAGAACAGCGCCTGTCTGGAGCAAATCCGATGGTGCTTCGTTTGTTAGATGCCGGAGATCATCGGGCGCAAACACTGGCACAAATTTCCAGCTTTCACCCATTATTCGATCTGGGTCAAGAGTTGCAACAAAAAAACATTTACATTGCCGATTATACGGGTAGCGACCAACACTATCGCGCGCCTTCAAAAATTGGAGGTGGCAGCTATGAAAAAGGCAGAAAATTCTTGCCAAAACCGCGAGCTTTTTTCGCTTGGCGGTGGACGGGAATCCGCGATCGCGGTGAACTGGTGCCGATCGCCATTCAACTAGATCCGACGCCAAATAGCCATCTTTACACCCCGTTCGATCCTCCTGTGGATTGGCTGTTTGCGAAACTCTGCGTGCAAGTAGCAGATGCCAATCACCACGAAATGAGTTCGCATTTAGGTCGAACTCATTTGGTGATGGAACCAATCGCGATCGTCACCGCCCGACAGTTGGCTAAAAATCATCCCCTTAGCCTGCTGCTGAAACCGCACTTTCGGTTTATGTTGACTAACAACGAGCTGGCACGTTCTTATTTGATCGCTCCGGGCGGGCCAGTCGATGACTTGCTAAGCGGTAGCTTGCCAGAGACAATGGAAATAGCTAGAGAGGCTTGCAGTAACTGGAGTCTGGATCAATTTGCCTTCCCAACCGAACTGAAAAATAGGGGCATGGACGATCCAAATCAACTGCCTCACTATCCTTACCGAGATGATGGATTGCTGCTGTGGAATGCGATCGAAACCTTTGTATGTGACTATCTCAAATTCTTTTACCCGACAAATGAAGCACTCGTCCAAGATGTGGAACTGCAAACTTGGGCCCAAGAATTAGCCTCGAATGAGGGCGGTAAAGTCAAAGGAATGCCCAGCAAAATCGACACAGTTGAACAATTAATTAAAATTGTCACAACCATAATTTTTACCTGTGGCCCGCAGCATTCAGCAGTCAATTTTCCCCAGTATGAATACATGAGTTTTTCTGCCAATATGCCTTTGGCAGCCTACCGAGATATTCCCAAAATTACTGCTGCGGGAACTCTTGAAGTGATTACGGAAAAGGACATTTTACGGTTGCTTCCTCCGTACAAGCGAGCGGCTGAACAACTGAAAATTATGTTTATTTTGTCAGCTTATCGATATGACCGTTTAGGTTATTACGATAAATCTTTCCGAGAACTCTACCGGATGAGCTTCGATGAAGTTTTTGAGGGAACGCCGATCGAATTTTTAACGAGACAGTTCCAGCAAAATTTGAATATGGCAGAACAAAAGATTGATGCTAACAATCAAAAACGAGTAATCCCTTATTTTGCTCTCAAGCCTTCGTTGGTACTCAATAGCATCAGTATGTAGAATTGTATTTTTTGGGGCGGGCGAGACGCCCACCCCACACGAAAATTCATTCTTTGTGGAACAGGCCCAAAAGCCTGTTCTTCAGCGTGGTTCAAGATGTGAGTTGCAATACGAATTCTCAGCTTTTATAGTCTTCAACAATCGAGCAATTCACGGACATTGTACCAGAGGAATCAGAGAAGGTGACTTCATCTTGATAATGCCGGGGTGTTTGCATCAGCAACCGCCAAGCTTTGCCAGCATCGATTAAATTCAGGCGTCCAGGATAGTGAATTTGCAACAACTCTTGCACCATCGGATAATAGTCTGAGTTGATGCTGGGGAAAATATGATGCTCTGTGTGGTAAGAAAAATTTAAGTGCAGCAGGTCAAATATTTTAGGAACCCGCACTGACATACTGTTGATCAGCGGGTCATTAATGACGGTCATCCGGCAACCCATGTGGTTGGTATAGATGTAAAACATGGCGCCTGCATGACCAATTGCGATCGGCAAAAAGTAGGCAAGAGCGATTTTCAGCGGATGAAAGCCCAGGTAGAACAAAATGCTGGCATGAATTCCTAAAATTCCCAGACATTCAAATGCGATTGTCAATCTATCTTTAGGACTAACTGTAAAGGCAGCCGGTACGTAATCGACAGATTTATCGTTAAAGAACAGTACCGAGGTGAGATTGCGGAAATTATGCACTAACCACGAACCGGCCATCCCTACAATTAACCACACCGGGTTGACTTCCACCGACGGGACAAACAGATTTTGAATCCATTTTCCCCAAGTATCTGGTTGCTGGTACAGATAGTTGCGATCGGGGTCTGCCAAAGAATTCGTGTTATTGTGATGCACGAGGTTGTGCAGATTTTTCCACTGAGTAGGCGGCATAAACAGCATACTTAGTCCCAAAAAGGCGATCGGATAAGTGAGGCGCGACTTTTTCTGAACGCTACCGTGCATCAAATCGTGGGAGCTAAATAGCAAAACTATGATACTATTGCCCATGATGACGGCTAAAGGTAAGTAAAGCCCTAAAAGATAGACAGGCCAGCGATCGAGATTAGCAGCAATTCCCCATCCCAGCAATAAAATAGCAGCATTGATGAGTAGTATTGCTAACTTGCTAGGATCTGGTTCAAAGGCATCTGACGGCAGCAGCGGACGCAATTTTTTAACATATACCGAGTGGTGAATTAGCGTTTCTTCGCCGCCTAAAGTCGGCGTTGCCGCCTTGTCTAGAGTATTGAGTGATTTTTCTGATTTCATGTGATCGCTAAGAGTATTTTCATGTGAGTTAATAAGTTTCTAAATTTAATTAGATCCCGTACCCGATTTGAGATTGAACCCACACATAAATCCGGCTTATTGTTAGGATGCGGAGATTTTATCTGTCTCCACTGTGGCTATCCGAGAACTGGCGATCAAATTGCTTTAGATCAAGGCTGCCTGATTGTTCTACGAAGATATTATATCCCATAAAGAAAATTTTAGAAACAACTATTAAAGGCTTACGCATCGATAATAGTCTCCCACTTTTCAGTTTGGTTTAATCCCAATAACCAATCCTAAATAACCTAAGCTGATACGCATTTAAATTGGGATTTTTGAAGCCTAGACTCCTTGCACCATGGCTTTCAGGCAAAAAATTTAAATGCTGAACAGCTTATAAGATTAAAAAAGTCCGTTTCCCTGAACAATTTCTTTAATTGTCGTCAGCGTATCTAACCCGATCAATCCCCGGCGATAACCTTTTTGGTTGGACATTCCCAAAAATATCGCATCTCCCCGATTTTGATAACGCCAAAACCGAGGTGAGGCATTTATAAAAGTTGAGGCGCTGTTAACATCCAGAGCAAATTGGCGACTTTCTAAGTAAGATTCAGTGGCAATGCAGTCAGCGTGACCGCTGCTGTAGCGGTTGATCCAGCCGATCGCAATCTCTAAACTATCGACAACTTTAAACGCGATGGTTTTGTTTAAATACGGTTGAGTCCACTCGTATGGTTCCGCCAGCTTCAACTCTGGGAAATCTGCAACAAGATCCGCATCGCCGCTAATTTGAAAGCCTTTTTCTTTTAAACTGTTCCACAGCCTGACTAGGGAAGAAGGCTTTTGGTTGCGATCGATCAGCACTTTCTCGATCGCATTAACAGGATCGGGAACGCTTTGATGGCTGTCCAAAATCATCCACCTTGCCATCTCCAAACTACCAGTCGGCGACCAATAAAGGTAACAATTTCCCATTGCCGACCTCAAAACTGGTGCTGTACACAGCCTAACCACCTGCTGCACCAAACTTGGTCTACCGTAGGGAATAATTAAATTGAGATATTGGTCTTGAGTGACCAATTCTCGGATCGAAGCGCCCCGATCCGGCGGCAGTATCTGCAAACATCCCGATGGCAAACCGACCTCATCGATCGCCGAAACCAAAGCTTCTCCAATTACTGTATTAGTTTGCCAGCTTTCGCTGCCGCCTTTAAGAATCAAACTGTTAGCGCTTTTGAGAGACAAACCAGCAGCGATCGCCCCCAACTCTGGAAATGCCTCGTAAATGAGAGCGATCGCCCCCAGTGGTAGCGACTGACAGTAAACCTGACAGCGATCGACCTGATAAGAAGCATTGATCACCCTACCGATCGGGTCTGGCATTTCCCCCAACCGTTGCAGAATTTGCACAGTTGTCTTGATCCGTTCCGGCGTCAGCTTCAGCCACTCCACAATCAACTCGGGAATCGCCATGTCCCGACTCGCTTCTAGATCCAGAGTATTTGCTTCTAAAATGTCATTTTGCCGGCGTTTCAGCGAGCCCGCCATCGCCTGCAAACCTGCAGCGCGATCAGCACTCTTTGTCGCAGCCAACTCCAAAGAAGCTTGATAAGCGCGACGCGCGACATTTGCGGCATCTGATGAATGGGTAAAATCCTCTATTATCATCTAGCTAACGCCTATAAGCCAGCCATACCATCAGCGCCGGCAGCATTGCTAGCAGCACCGCGACCATTGCCCACAGAATAATATTCGGGCCAGGCGAGTGTAGCGCCAAGGGCAACCAAATCACTAGCGGCACCAATATCATACCCAAAGCCAGTGGCAAGTAATAAGCCTTCAAACCCGGATGCGCTCTGTTCCACTGGTTGCCCGTCCACCGCCAAGCCTGCTTGTAAGGATAGTTCGTTGATAGTTGCTCGATCACGTATCCACTTTCGTCCAATACAAATATTTGTTGACAGCGGTTGCAGCCCAAGGCTTCTGTCAACGTTATGGGAACTAGACGACCCCGGCGTCGGCAAGGACAGGGGTACTCATCGTTTAAGTCAATCTTGGGAGCTTTTTGAGAGGGCACTAGCGATCGGATAAAAAAAGCGTTTTTACAAAAATAATCGTTAACATATCCACTTAATCAAACTTGTCAATTCCGCCAAAGCGAGGCTTTCAACTGCCTGTTCCGAGATCACGCCCGATCGGCAATTTTGACTTGCAAGTTCTGCATTCAATCTTACCACTAACTTAGGTATTTTCAACCATCCTTCATTAGGAGGATACCGAAAACTTTCTTGATCTACTTTCCGGTTTCCTTGATTTTTTTATCTTCTAAAGCGGGTGACGCGATTCGAACGCGCGACATTCACCTTGGCAAGGTGACGCTCTACCACTGAGCTACACCCGCATTTCCTGCGGTATTAACAATATTGTCTCAATTCTCGAAATTTGTCAAGTCTTTTTAGTAAGTTTTTTTTCAGACACCCTGTAAAAACCCCCAAAGCCTATCCCCACCGGAAATTTCAGCAGCCAGATCATTAACCAAATCAGTAATTGCCGTGAAAATTGACCGCCATCCGCCGACGGCAAAGCTACAATCAAGCTGGAATTGTGGGAGAACACTGTCATGTCAGATTTAAATCGCGGAATCATGAAGTTCAAGGGAGCTGACAGTCCTATAGCGATCGCCATTTCGGCGATTGTCATTGCCGGCGGAATCGGCTTCTTGATCTGGTGGGCGCTGCAATCAGCCTACACCTTCAGCTAACAGACTACTCAAACGTAAAACTTATCAGGCCTTGCTCAGAAGGCAGAATTTAAGAAAAATTCTGTCTTTTGCATTTTTTTGCCCTTAGCCTGGAATTGATGGCCCTGGAATGCGGATCGATTGCGGACGATCGAATGATTGCCCTAAATCACCCGATCGGGCGAGTCGCTAGCATGAGCCGAGATGACTCCCCGATCGAATACTTTTGTAGTACACTTGTAAACACGGCGCGCCGAGAGCGCAGTTCTAAATGCAAGTGTTTGCAAGGGTTGTATCTCAACAAAAATTTATGGCAAGCTTTCAGGACATCTTCAAATACTACAGTCGCTACTGGAAAATATCACTTTACAGCATAGCTAGCTCCAGCGTTTTGGCACTAGCCGATTTGCTTGTTCCTTACGCGATCGGTCAAATATTAAACGTATTGTCGGGTCAACCTACAGATACAGTAACGCAAAAACTCATAACAGCGATCGCCTCCGTTACCCAGCACTCACCCAACAAAATATTATCGCTATCCGTCTTGCTGGGCATAATTTTTCTGGTAACAGTCGCCAAAGCACCGGTACAGCCTTGGGTGGGAAATTGGTTCCACTGGGCGATACCATTGAGGGCAAGGCGCGATCAAATGAGAAGTGCGATCGGCAAAATCCTCACCTTACCCCTAGAATTCTACGACGAAAACAACGCCGGACGGATTGCCAGCCGCATCGCCAAAGGCATCGCCAACCATACTTGGACTTACCCAGAAATTGCCGGCGAATTCATCCCCGAAGTCGTTCGCTTAATCGGCATTTTTGCCGTTATCTGCTTAATTGAGTGGCGGATTGGCTTATTAATTTTGGTTTCATTTCTATTTATCCTCAGTTTCACCTTAAAGGGCCTGCAACAGGTGACGGCGCAGGAAGAAAGTCTGGATGAATACATCGAAGATACCGAAAGCCGCAACTCGGAAATTATCACCAACATCAAAACAGTCAAAGCTTTTGCGACAGAAAGCCATGAACTCAAAAGGCAAACAACCAGACTCGATCGCGAATCAAAAGTCGTGATCCACCGCATTCACAAAGGATACGTCATCCTGGGGACATACCAGCAGACGATCGTCCAGTTGTGTTTGTTTTCAGTCCTCGGTTTTAGCCTAGCAGCCACGGTTGCAGGCAAAATTTCCCTCGGATATTTTGTTACCGTCTACACCCTGGCAAGCATGGCATATTCCCAACTGCGTCCGATTAGCATTATCGCCGAATTATTGGCGCGGCGCTATTCTTCAATGATCCGGTTCCACGAGTTTATGCAAACGCCAGACGGTGTGGATGCGGTCAATTTAGCAGAAAATGCTCAATCGGCACAGCCACCTTATAAATTTACCGGCAAAGTTGAGTTCAGCGGTTTGACATTCGGGTACGACAGCCAAAAACCCGTTTTGCAAGATGTGAATTTATTGATTCATCCCCGTCAGACTGTAGCATTAGTCGGGCGATCGGGTTCCGGGAAATCGACTTTAGTTAAACTTCTGTTTCGCTACTTTGAACCAAACTCCGGCCGCATTCTGATCGACGGAGAAGACATTCGCAGCTTAGACGTGACTCGCTACCGCCAGCGTTTAGCCATTGTCCACCAAGAAGTAGACGTTTTTAACGGTACTTTGCTGGAAAATTTGACTTACGGAAACAGAAATGCAACTTTCGAGCAAGTTGAGGATGCTTGTCGCATTGCCAAAGTAGAGGATTTTGTGCGGCTGTTGCCCCAAGGTTACTATACCGTTGTCGGGGAGCGAGGAATGCGCTTGTCAGGCGGTCAGCGGCAGCGATTGGGGATTGCCAGGGCGCTGTTGGTGGAGCCGGATGTGTTAATTTTTGATGAGGCTACTTCTAGTTTGGACTATGAAAGCGAGCGATCGATCCAGATAGCCATGCGAAATATCCTCGGTACGCGCACCACCATAATTATTGCCCACAGACTGAGTACAATTCGCGAAGCCGATGCGATCGTCGTACTCGACGGCGGTAGAATCGTCGAAGTTGGCAGCCACGACGAACTCTTGAGTCAACAAGGCATTTACCGCCGCCTGCACTCCCTGCAAGAAACCGGGGAATTAGTGAATTAGGGATTTCCTCTTAGTCTAGACTTAGGGTGCTCCGGGCGGACACCCAGCCTAGACGTAGCAATGCACACCTTAAACAGTGTTCAATTTTCCCGTCTACCGCTAACTCACTTATGTGTTCTTAACTGAATGATTAGAGTTTCAAATATAATGTTGCAAATAAAGATTGTGGTGCTAGGATATATAACTGTGATGGAAATGGGTCGATGCCCGAGCGGTTAATGGGGGCGGACTGTAAATCCGCTGGCTACGCCTACGCTAGTTCAAATCTAGCTCGGCCCACCTCAATTTAATAAACAGTTAAAATTTAAGAATTAAAAATTAATTTTTTAATTGGAGATTCTTAATTTTTTATGCCCGTGTAACTCAGTGGTAGAGTACCTCCTTGGTAAGGAGGAAGTCACGAGTTCAAATCTCGTCACGGGCTTGCTATTCTCTGCTATCTCTATAAAGAGTTTCACGCTCATCGCACAGTAACAAGGTTAGTTTTCCGCTCAACTTTAGTGCTGATGGTTTTCTAATATGTCCAAAACGACTTCCATATCTGCCAAGTCTGCCCTCGACTTTTTGCGTCTGGCTTTGAACTGATTGAGCAGGTCGGCCGGCTCTGGAAATTCTGCGACTACTGGAGAAACTTTGTTGCTATCTCTGGTAGTGTTGGGGCTGTTAATTAATATCGATCGTACCCATAGTTTAGCTCGTAAGCACGGTTTTGACATTACTGTTAGTGGCTGGCAGTATGGGTAGTTGAGAATGGTGTAACATCTCAGTGGGAACTGAGATGTTGCACCATTCTCGATAAATCTTTTATGAACAGGCAAGATGCCTGTTCCACAATAAAATTCATCTCTTGTGGAACGGGCATCTTGCCCGTTCTTGAAAATGGTGTAACATCTCAGTTCCAACCGAATTTAGCTATGAGACTAGGGTTTCCCCTCGGCGGACACTGCCACAAACTCATCACAATATTGTACCCATATCCAAATCCCCGACTTGTTCAAGAAATCGGGAATCTAATCATCCTCATCCAATCCCAGCGGCACAAAATATTGACTGTAAACCACACTATTCGGCTCCCAAAGCGGCCGCCAATAAACATTTTGGATCACCGCTTTCTCCCCATCACTATCCGCAGGCCACTGAAAACTGACGATCGCAATATTGCTATATCCCACAATCTCATCACCCTCTTGCAGCCAGCGATTGCGCCACAACAGCGATATAAAATTCCACAACCTACGCAGGAATGACAATTGTTTATTTTTATGTGTTCTATCTGACGGAGTTCCCTTTTCTAGCAGCAAAAACACCCGAGCTCTTTGCCGTTTAATCCAGTCAATCCGATAACCCCAATCAGGCAGAGATTGTCTATTCCTAACAGCAGCCTCCAGAGCTTTCTTTCTGCTACTCCTGGGGATTTTCATTAATTCCAGCGGCTCATTCCATCCCAAACATTCGTGCGATCGCTCAGGAAGCAGCGACTTAATCTTAGTATGAATTAAATGCGTTTTCCACTCTTCATTGATAAAAGCACTAGCAGTCAACTGCGCCAACACAGAATAGTGACAATTTGATTGATAATTCGCCAGATTCAAAGGCTCAATATTCGATCGAGAATCGCCAAAATGACAATCAGACCAATAACTCAGCCGCACAGCAGCAGCATAGTGAATATCCCCGCTCAACACAATCACCCGATCGCGCTGCTTAAAAAACTCCGACAACAGCTTCACAAAAGCCAACTCGTGAAAATTCCAAGCATCCCCCGCATCGCTATTAAAAACCTTCCCCTGTTCCACATCCCGCTTTTGCACCGCATCAATAATCCACAAACCAACCAAATTTGTCGGCACAACTACTAGCGTCGCCTCAATCTCAAACTCCCCAGTTTTATTCAGCAAATTAGTTTCTTGCAAAGGCTGCTGAATTTGCTCCTCAAAACCTTTGTGAGTCAAAAGCATCGGCGGATCGATCGCGCTTTTCACCGGATACCCCCGCCAACTCCGCGTATCCAGCACAATCACCTCATGCTTAAAACTTCTCACAATAAAATGCCAATTCAAAACCTCATTTACACCCTCGTCATCTCGATCCAAAATAAAAACATCTTCATCTAATTTCAACTTAGGCAAATGAGTTTTCGGATCGAGTTTTGGAATTCCCAAATACGAAGCCGCCTCCTCCCAAGCAGAAACATCAGTCCCCGCCGAAGCCGACCATTTTTCAGCCGCCTTTAATAATTTATCTCCCGGTTTTTCGCGATCGAACTGTGCAGGCGTATTTCCCCAAGCCTGAAACACAGCGTAAGCAAGCAAAGCATTCTGCACCACCCGCCGGCCCAGTGGCTTTCCCAGCACCCGGTAACACCACTCTCGATTCAAATAAAAATCGTCGCTAACATCATGGTCATCGCAAATCATATAAGTAGGAATATTCGCTAGCGCCCTCCTCACTCTCCACAAATTGCGAGCAAAACCGTCAAGTTCAACAACTTCTCTATCCCAGACTTTTGCCTGCTTAGAATTTGGGCAAATATCCTTACCCTTCGGAAAACTCGTACACCAGAGTACCGGCGACCAAACTAACAAATACATCGCATAATATTCGCCCAAGCTAAATAAGTGACTTTTAGCATTGGCGGGTTTATTTACCAACATCGCCGTAAAGCCGCCAAAATCTCTGGCAATATCGCTGCGAGTCCCCGGTTTTAACTCAATTGGTTTTTTGGACTCATATTCAGCATCAGATGGTTTCTGAATAGGGGACTCTCTAAAAATTTCCCTCTCTTGGCCACCTGCATTTTCGTTTGCCGAATTTTTAGGTATACTGATACACAAATTCTTTTTAATTTGGGCATCATCCATCAGGGGTAGACTCTCTTCCCAGCCCAACAGGGTATCGCCAGCATCCGTCAAAGCCCACAGCATCGCATCGGCCACGTCGTCGCCGTAAATTTGGTCGCCGGTTAAAAACAGTTGGTGGGGCCTGCTATTTGCCGTACCTGCAAACTGTTCGATCGAATTATCCAAGATTGGCAGCGCATCTCTGCCGTCTCCGTGGGGCTTGCGACAAGAACCGTGAACGATACGCAAATAGTTTAAATCCTGTGGCGGCAGGGCAAAAGTGGGCAACTGGTGAGCGAAATAACTAATCGTCTCCGGCCCCAAAGCCGATAAATCAGGAGTGGCAGGCCACAGGCAAGAAATGAGATTTTCTTTCTCATTTTCTGGGACTGCACCCGCCGACGGCGACTCGCTACTCCCCGCAAACTTGATGTCATAAGCATAAATTTCCCCAGATGTCAAGACATTGCTATTAATTGGTTTAGCAGTCACCGCGACTACGTGCAGGTATTTGCCGAGCTGTACGGTAGAGTTCGCACCTTGCAGCAATGGCCGATCGACAATTTCGCCGGTTCCGCCCTCCGTCGAATAAACCTTGAGTTCGACTTGGCGGGGTGCTTTCAGAGCCAGCCAAACTGTCACGGCCCGACTTTCAGTCCGGCGCAAAATCGGGCCCGCAAGGATCAGCGGCAAGTGATGAATTCGATGACTTAAGGGAGTCCACGACATAGGATTTAAAAAATAAAAATTAAATAAGAGTGTTCTAGCAATCAGATTTTAGGCGATCAAGCATCTGTCACTCGCTTAATTAATGCTAAGTCTGCCAACCCAAGTCTCCAAAATTGTAACAACTCATTAAGTAAAATTAATAATCATGCTACAAGAAGAACAATTACAACATTTCCGAGATTCAGCCCCGCACTTGTCGGTAATTACATCATCAGAACCCGCTGGACGGCCCAACAGCCGGCCAATCTACTCCTCGCCCTTAGATAGGGCGATCGACCGCCACCCCCTCACCGTGGCTCCAGAAACCCCGATCGCCCAGGTGTTGGCTCTCATGAACCCGATGCGCGTCTCCTGTCACCTTTGTGGCGAAAAACAAAACGCTGTTGCTAGCGCAGCCAAGCGCAGTTGCGTATTAGTCGTCGAAGATAATCGCCCGATCGGCATTTTTACAGAACGGGATATCGTCAAGCTAACTACCGTCGCAGCTTGTACAGTCGGACTGACAATTGCTGACGTAATGACTCGATCGCCCATTACCCTCAAACAATCCGAGTCTCAAGATATTTTCACAGCTATGTTCACGTTGCGCCAGCACTCCATCCGGCATTTGCCCGTAGTGGACGACGACTCGCGACTTATCGGCATCATCACCCGCGAAGCCATTCACGAAGCCCTGCAACCGATTAACTTGCTAACCAATTTGCGCTGTGCAGCAGATATCATGACCAAAGAAGTCATTTCTGCCCCAACAACTGCCTCAGCGCTCGATTTAGCCCAGCTCATGGTCAAGCATCGAGTTAGTTCCGTCGTCATTGTCCAAGAGCAAACTCAGCATCCCGATCGGGCGATCGCACCAACACAAAATTATCAAATTCCGATCGGCATTGTCACCGAGCGCGACATCGTGCAGTTTCACGCCCTCGAATTAAACCTCTCCGAAATCCCAGCAGCAAGGGCCATGAGTGCGCCTTTATTTTGCATTTCTCCCGCCGATTCCCTCTGGAGTGTCCACCAGTCCATGCAGCGCCACTGCGTCCGCCGTTTGGTAGTAGTTGGCAACCAGGGAGAACTTTTGGGCGTTGTGTCTCAGACAAGTTTGCCGCAAGTTTTTAACCAATCTGAAATGTATGGGACGATCGAGCTGTTGCAACAAGCAGTGGACGATCGAGCCACCCAATTGCAGAAAGCCAACGAACTTTTGCAGCAAGAAATTTTAGAGCGGCAGCGGGCCCAAGAAGCTCTGCGCCAAGCTCACGACGACTTAAAACAACAAGTTGAAGAACGCACCGCTCAACTTTTAGAATCAAATGAATTGTTGAGACGGGATATTATCAAGCGCCAGCGAGTTGAAGAAGTCCTGCGGCGAAAGCAAACTTGCTTGAAAAATCAAGCGCAGCAATTAGAGGAAACTGTGCGAAAGTTGCAGCAAACTCAAACTCAATTGGTGCAAACCGAAAAAATGTCTTCTTTGGGACAAATGATTGCCGGTATCGCTCACGAAATTAACAACCCTGTTAATTTTATCTACGGCAACCTTTCCCACGCCAGCCACTACATCAAAGAATTGCTCCAACTGTTGCAACTTTACCAGCAGCACTATCCCGAACCCGTCTCGGAAATTCGGAAAGCAGCAGCAGATATGGAAGTCGATTTTTTGGTAGAAGACTTATCTAAGATCCTGTCTTCTATGCAAGTAGGAACCGAGCGCATCCGCCAAATAGTTGTGTCGATGCGTAATTTTTCGCGATCGGATCAATCTAACATCAAGCTCGTTGACATTCACGAGGGACTTGAAACCACTTTGTTGATTTTGCAGCACCGGCTCAAAGCCCACGGCGCACATCCAACTATTCACATTATTAAAGAATACGGCAATTTGCCCAACATCGAGTGCTGTGCCGGTCAGATCAATCAGGTGTTCATGAATATTATCGGCAATGCTATTGATGCTTTGGATGAAGAAATCCAGAAAGGGGAATGGGCGGCGAGAAATGCGAAAAATTCACCCCCGTCAAATCCTAATTCTCCATTGACTGTTCCCACAATTAAAATTCGTACTGAAGTTGTTGGCGGCGATTTTGTCGCGATCCGCATTTCCGACAACGGGCGGGGCATACCGGATGAGATTCGCCACCAATTATTTGACCCGTTTTTTACTACCAAACCAGTCGGCAAGGGCACTGGGTTGGGACTGTCGATTTCTTACCATTTAGTTGTCGAACAGCACGGGGGGCGACTCGATTGCGTTTCGGAAGCTGGACGGGGCACTGAATTTGCGATCGAGATTCCGATCGTCAGTGGTCATTAGTCAGCAGTCATAGGATTTTAGATTTTAGATTTAAAAATTGAAGAATTGAAGAATTGAAGAATTGGAAATGACTCATTAAGCTCGTGGTTTGGATCACGGGCCTACAGTTGCATTCTTTTTTTCAACTGGTATCAGTAGTCATGGGGAAGACATGATATTCTCCCAATCCCCCACTCTCCCCATCCACTCTCCCTCTTCCCGACTCACTCCCCCACTCTCCAACTCCCCACCATTTCCTAAAAATTCACAATTTTTTACAAAACACCCGAAACCCCAGCAAAGTCAATGTTTGCCAATCTAAAATCTAAAATCCCATAACTTTCTCCCTCTTCCCGACTCACTCCCCCACTCTCCGACTCCCCACCATTTCCTAAAAATTCACAATTTTTTACAAAACACCCGAAACCCCAGCAAAGTCAATGTTTGCCAATC
>NZ_JAUBOS010000037.1:21981-37705 GCF_036700365.1 Microcoleus sp. w2-18bC1 | reverse complement strand
ACTCCCCACCATTTCCTAAAAATTCACAATTTTTTACAAAACACCCGAAACCCCAGCAAAGTCAATGTTTGCCAATCTAAAATCTAAAATCTAAAATCTAAAATCCCATCACTTTGCTCTCCCCTGACCCAACTGATCCGAACTCACTTCGAGTTTGCCTCATCCACTAGCGCGTTTATGACCGTTCCACTTACCCGCACAAGCCATCAACTGCCTGCATCCTAGCCCCAAAGCCAAAAGCCCAGATTGTTTGAGAAGTTAATTTTTGTTTTGTTTTTGTACCTCTTTATATTAAGAAAGTATTCTAAAATTAATTTAAAATCTAAAAATAATCTAAAAATAGATTTTTATATCAAAAAACCAGTTAAGATTCCCAAAGATGCAAAATAAACAAATTTACTAGCATTTTCATTTAGACGCCCCCTTTCCTTTCATCGCAAGTTAGCTAATAATGCTTTCAACGAGGTGACTAAGGGCCGAGTCCAAAATTGGCCTAACCCAAAGACGGATACAAGCCCCAAACAAAAGTCGTCGAGATAGAAAATTTTAGTTACAGAGAAGCCCCAGATTCATCTGTGGAGTCCATTCTTTAATCTCAAATTTGAAATCTCAAATCGACTGACAGTAAGGGAATTGCAATTGGGCTATTGCAATTGGGCTATAACAATTGGGCGATCGAAAAAAAGCATGAAAACCCAGCCCTCATCGTTTTGATAGAAACCTATAGGAGAACCAAGAGTGAAACTAGCAGTTTACGGAAAAGGTGGAATTGGTAAATCGACAACAAGCTGCAACATCTCCGTTGCCCTAGCCAAGCGCGGCAAAAAAGTTTTGCAAATCGGTTGCGATCCAAAGCACGACAGCACATTTACCCTCACTGGCTTCTTGATCCCCACAATTATTGACACCCTTCAGCAAAAGGACTATCACTACGAAGACGTTTGGCCTGAAGATGTCATCTACAAAGGCTACGGCGGCGTTGACTGCGTAGAAGCAGGCGGCCCTCCCGCAGGAGCTGGCTGCGGCGGCTATGTAGTCGGTGAAACAGTAAAACTGCTCAAAGAACTCAATGCCTTCGACGAATACGACATCATCCTGTTCGACGTACTCGGTGACGTAGTGTGCGGCGGTTTTGCAGCCCCCTTAAACTACGCGGATTACTGCATGATTGTTACCGACAACGGGTTCGACGCTTTATTTGCAGCCAACCGCATCGCCGCCTCAGTCCGCGAAAAAGCCCGCACTCACCCGTTGCGGCTCGCCGGTTTAATTGGCAACCGCACCTCAAAGCGCGACTTGATCGACAAGTACATTGACTCTGTACCGATGCCGGTGCTGGAAGTGCTGCCCCTGATTGAAGATATCCGCGTTTCTCGCGTCAAAGGCAAAACATTGTTTGAGATGGCCGAAAGCGATCCTTCCCTCAACTACGTCTGCGATTACTACCTCAACATCGCTGACCAGATTTTGGCAATGCCCGAAGGAGTAGTGCCCAACGACACGCCCGATCGCGAATTATTTGCCTTACTTTCAGATTTTTATCTAAATCCAGTGCAACCAGTGGTCAAGAAGGAGGAAGATGAGCTAGACCTGATGATGGTTTAATAGGTCTAGCGATCAGGATGAGGATAAAGAGGTTATGGCTTTTTTTGATACTTTTTCAGTTGCTCTCAAACAGAAGTGGTTGGACTACTACCAGGTAAATCGGGCTTGGCTGCTCCTGCACATGACGGCTGAGAACACGGTCGCCACACCCGACGGCGGGAAAAGGCCTGTTTCTTACCTCATCCTGGGAATTGCGGCTGCCCTGGAGCCGGAACTCCAGCAATTAATGCTGCCCTTCTCAAAACTCAAGCCGGATGCAGACAGCCTGATCGAAGTGTTGGGACTCAATTTTGACCCGGACATCGCGCTGGGTATGCCCTCAAATATCGCGCCGCAGACGGCCGGTAAATCTCCAACACCCACAGCAGCTCAAACTGCAACTGCAGCACCCGCCGCAGCTCGAACTGCAACTGCGGCACCCGCCGCAGCTCAAACTGCAACTGCAGCACCCGCCGCAGCCAAATCTAATAAATTGGGCGGTGCTGCCTTGGCAACAGCCGGAGTAGTCGCCGGAGTCGCCGGAGCAGCAGGTCTGGCAGCAGCGTCAGCACTGAGCTCAGAGGAGGAATCCTTCGATGAGTTTGAGGAAGAAGCGGTCTCCGACTTCGACATGGGCGATGACGAGGAAGAGACGGTCTCCGACTTCGACATGGACGATGACGAGGAAGAAACGGTCTCCGACTTCGACATGGACGATGACGAGGAAGAAGCGGTCTCCGACTTCGACATGGGCGATGACGAGGAAGAAGCCTCGGCTTTGGACGGTCTCGGTCTCGAAGACGATGAGGAAGACGCCGTATCTGACTTTGATATGGGCGACGATGAGGAAGACGCCGTATCTGACTTTGATATGGGCGAGGATGAGGAAGAAGAAGCTTTGGCTTTGGGCGGTCTCGACCTCGGCGATGACGAGGAAGAAGAAGCCTCGGCTTTGGGCGGTCTCGACCTCGGCGATGACGAGGAAGAAGAAGCCTTGGCTTTGGGCGGTCTCGATCTCGGCGATGACGAGGAAGATGAAGCCTCACAATTTGGGACTTTGACCTCTGGAGATCTCGAAGCGGGGATTTCCGATCCGTTTGGGGAAGAAGATGCAGAGTTTGTCGCCGAAGAAATACCCGATCCTTTTGGGACAGCGACCTCAGATGACCTAGATATGGATCTGGGCGACTTGGACGATGACGGTATTGACGATTTCTCTGTATCTGATGAGGACGACCTCGACGATCTCGGACTTGACGATCTGGGGGAAGCAACTACCGGAGATCCTGACGAAGATGATTTAGATGCTCTAGGTCTCGGCGATTTGGATTCCGACGATGAGGATGAAGAAATTTCCGGCTTTTTATCTGATTTTAAGTGAGGTTGTTGCGATCGCCCGCATCTCTTCTAGTCTTGAAGTTTCCCGCTCTATTTGTGAGTTGTGAGTTGCGAGTTGTTAATTTTTAATGAGTTCCAACTCACAACTGCCAAAAGGCTTTTTGCCTTAGCAAGTTGAAGTAAACTAAATCCCTGCTGTGAGGGATTGTATGCCCTCGCGCAGAATTTTTTAGCCAGAATTTGGGATGCTGCGACTGCTGCGGAAATATTGAGTGGTTGCATCTATTTTTCACAGGAATTAGCCCAAAAATAGGTATTTCTATTTATTGTTCGCTGTGCGTCGCAATCGCGCTTTCACAGGTGTTTTCTCGCCACTGCGCCTGTTCGTCATCGAGAGGAAAAACAACCTATTCCTCTCCTGGGCGATCGCACCGAGACGATCGCAAAATCCAGGTGTTTCCTCGTTCCGCCGCAAGTCCTGTTCGAGAAGAAAAACAATTTAAAGGGAGAAGATTTGAGATATGACTGCTATTACTACTAATGAACCGGAAGCTTTAAACTTTGAATGCGAAACAGGCAATTATCACACTTTTTGTCCAATTAGCTGCGTAGCTTGGCTTTATCAAAAAATTGAAGATAGCTTTTTCTTGGTAATCGGTACTAAGACTTGCGGCTATTTCTTGCAAAACGCAATGGGCGTGATGATTTTTGCTGAGCCTCGCTATGCGATGGCTGAGTTGGAAGAAGGCGATATTTCCGCTCAGTTAAACGATTATGATGAGTTGAAGCGACTGTGCTTGCAAATTAAGCGCGATCGTAACCCCAGTGTAATTGTCTGGATCGGCACTTGCACCACCGAAATCATCAAAATGGATTTGGAAGGGTTAGCACCGAAACTCGAAGCAGAAATTGGCATTCCCATCGTCACAGCGCGCGCTAACGGCTTGGATTACGCTTTTACTCAAGGGGAAGATACCGTTTTAGCAGCGATGGCTGCTAAATGTCCTGAGAAAGCGCCCGTGATGGAATCTCAGAAACAAGAACGCAATGCTATCTCTCAACTGCTGAATTTCGGCAAGAAAAAAGAGGAAGTTGCAGCAGATGAATCGGAATATGTCAAGCACACACCCCTGGTACTTTTTGGTTCTTTGCCCGATCCGGTTGTTACTCAGCTAACCTTAGAATTGAAGAAGCAAGGAATTAAGGTTTCTGGTTGGCTTCCTTCCAAGCGCTACACTGAATTGCCAGTATTGGAAGAAGGCTATTATGTATCGGGCATGAATCCGTTCTTGTCGCGTACTGCTTCTACGTTGATGCGCCGCCGCAAGTGTAAGCTAATTGGTGCGCCATTCCCGATCGGCCCTGACGGAACTCGCGCTTGGATTGAAAAGATTTGCTCAGTGTTGGGAATTGAACCAAAAGGTTTGGACGAACGGGAAGCGCAAATCTGGGCAGGTTTGGAAGATTACCTGCAAATAATTCGCGGCAAATCTGTCTTCTTTATGGGCGACAATTTGCTGGAGATTTCTTTAGCACGTTTCTTGATTCGCTGCGGCATGACTTGCCCGGAAATCGGCATTCCTTACATGGACAAGCGCTATCAAGCGGCCGAGTTGGCGTTGTTAGAAAAGACTTGTCACGAGATGGGAGTTCCTACTCCTCGGATTGTGGAAAAACCAGATAATTACAATCAGTTGCAGCGGATTTACGAGCAGAATATTGACTTGGTGATTACTGGTATGGCTCACGCTAATCCTTTGGAAGCGCGGGGAATTAATACTAAGTGGTCTGTTGAGTTTACTTTTGCTCAGATTCACGGCTTTGGTAATGCGCGGGATATTTTGGAGTTGGTGACTCGTCCGTTGCGCCGGAATAATTCGCTGAAGGATTTGGGTTGGGGTAATTTGGTGAAGAATGAAGCGAAGGTTTAATTTTTGAATTTCACCTGACTACTAGCAAGGGTGGGCAATGCCCACCCTTGTTTATTAGAATAGTACAAGCATCTGTAAAACTTCATGGGCAAGTTAGGAGAACTGGTAGAACAATTTTTAGCAAATCCACCAGAAGTGCGCTTTGACGATGTGTGCTATATTCTAACAGCTTTTGGATTTGAAGAAAAGCGATCGAAAGGAAGTCACCATACTTTCCGAAATGCTGATGGATTAAAAATTACAGTTTCTAAAAAAGGTGGGAAGAAGGTAAAAGGAGTATACGTCAAGCAAATTGTTGTGCTATTAAAACTGGAGGAATGGAGCAATGAATCAGAAGATGAAAGTCAAGCTTAAATCTCTAGACTATTACTTGAGTCTTAAATATCCTATCAGTTTTTATCCAGAATCCGAAGGTTATACAGCTATAATCAAAGACCTTCCTGGCTGTATGTCTCAGGGTGAAACTTTATCGGAAGCGATGGAGAATATTCAGGAAGCGAGGGAATTATGGATAGAAACAGCTTATGAGTGTGAAGATGAGATTCCTTTACCTACAACGGAAATTGAGTATAGCGGAAATTTATCGTTGCAAATTCCTAAATCTCTACATTTGAGTTTAGCAGAAAAAGCGGAAAGGGAAGGAGTTAGTCTTGACCAGTACATTCTGGTTGTGTTAAGTAAAGCAGGCTAAAAGATAATCAGATAAGGACGATCGAGTTTGAGGGAGGGTTACAGGGCGATCGCTCTTTTATTTTTTTATGAACCGCTGATGCAGGCAGATTAACGCAGATTAACGCGGATGAAAAGTGCGATCGTACTTTTGAATCAATTTCCTTTGGGCTAGCTTTGGTCACGTGCACTTTTCCCCAACTTTTCCAGAATCCCAGGCCACAGGCCCGTAACACGATCGCAAGTACGATCGCCTATAATCGAAACTAGCCCAACTCTCATCAGTTGAGAAACCGCCATGAGTCAAGACAAGGAAGAAATTAGCTATTCAGAGAAAACAGAACGTCTCAGAGTTATCGGTCAGTTTATCAAAACTGTCACACCGATGATTTGGACGATCGTAATTCTAGTAGTCATCATTCCCCTATTAGGTAACTTTCTAATTTCCCAGTCACTAACAAATACCGGAACCACAGCAGTTGTAGTCTCGCCTCCACACGATTTCAGCAAAGTCAACCAAGACATTAAAAACGCTATCCAACAATCCCATATAACTGCCGAAACTTTCGCATCAAAAGAGTTGGACAAATGGGAAAGCGAAGTAATTGCACGAGTAGACAATAGTTTCCTCGATTGGTACTTTGATTACTTCACTCAAAAAAAGATGGAGTTTACCGTACCTTTTAACTTCGTGAAATCTGCCGTACTCAACAGATTTGATATGACAGCAGCATCTCGTGCTGTTTCTGAAAAATTAACCGAAGACTTTCAAAGAGAATTTGCTAACCGCGTACTGGTACCCAAAAACGCTCAACTGCGATTTCAATTAATCACTCAAGATACTGCTAATTTGTATATATCCGAAGTTAGCAAGAATGTGAAAGTAGTTCAAAACAGTTATAATATACCGCAAGTACAGTGGGACAAATATCTGAACGATATTGCCACCACAATTAGCGACAAAGGAAACGTCTCGAATTTATCATTAAAAGTATTAGTTGGCGGTAGCGGTTACTTAATTGCTAAACCCTTAATTTTGGGAGTAGCAGCTAAAGTTGGCAGCAAAGTTACGGCAAAAGTTGCCAGCAAAGCTGCCGCCAAGGTAGCAACAAAAACAGGCGGTACAGTGGCTAGTCAATTGGGAGTAAGTTTAATCGACCCTATTGTCGGCATCGGGATTATCATCGGGGATTTGTGGGATTACAATCACACAGTTAAAGTAGAAAGACCGATTTTGCGGGAACACATTGTAGAATACTTGAAAGATGTCAAAAAGTCGCTGCTCACAAATCCTGAAAGCGGAATCATGGCAGCAATTTATCAGTTGGAAAGTGGTCTTCTCAAGTCACTTTAATCATTTAAATCGCGTCTGACTGATGTGTGTAAATCCCCGAAAAGTGGTAAGATCCACTGCAAGAAGGAAAGGGGATACACCAGTAGTTAGTGCCAGCAGCGGGCGCTCCGACTCGCTACTGTGGGCGCTCGAACACCAAACTGTGGGCGATCGCGCTCATGTAGCAAAAAAAGAAAAAAAAATGAATGTTAAACGAGGCAAAAAAAGAGAGGATGTTGGGACAAAAAGAAGAGTTAAATGACTTTATTTGCCCTAAAGAGATATCCCGTAATGGACTATAAAACAAGGTTTTCGACTCATATTACACGGATTAAGTTGTCGCCCTTTTTACAAAATTAGCTGTCGATTATGACTTGTGGCATTTACAGCATAAGAATTTAAAAGCTCCGATTGACAGAGGTAGAGTTCGGGGGCGAGTGCGTTTTGCCGATGAATCTCTACGGCGAGGTTTGTAGGGATTTTCTGAAGTATTTGACGGAGTTGTTTTAGTTCAAAAAGGCATAACTTCTCAGCCGGAAGTTTTGTCGGCTTGGTCGAAATTGCGACAAGAAATCGAACTGTTGATGAAATAGTCGAAAATCAAGGATCGAGTCGGCAGTTGCGATCGCCCCCTGAGACTAAAATCAAGTAAAATTGCCAGTATTAGTCGATCAACCCCCGTTGCTAGACTATATTTGCATTAAAGGTTTGCTATACTCCAGAAATAGACACATATTAACCTTTGGAAAATCAATAGGCCGGAGCTATGACATCCTATGCAACCTCTACAGCAAGAGCCGAGATGAGTGAGATCCGGCGCTTGAAAAACATACTGCCCCCAGAACTCCAAAGTTGGGTAACAGTAGAAAAAACAATAGAAGTTAATCCTACCCTGATCCGCAGCGAAGAAATAGGCAAAGACCAGGTAGAAATCCAAATAGACCTGATCCGCTGGGAACAGCTAGCAATGGATCAGCGCAACCTCCTATTTTGGCACGAAGTCGCCAGAATTCAAAACGACACCATCCCCAGAGACGGTTGGGAAATGGCAGCCCTCGCCATTGGTTTAGGCGGCGCCGTCGGCGAACTTTGGGTGCAAGACGGTTTGCTGCTGTTATTAGCCCTATCCCTGTGTGGCGTCTCCGGCTGGAGACTTTTCCAAAAAAACAACGGAGAGAAAAGTTTAAAAGAAGCAATAGACGCCGACGAAAAAGCCCTGGCCCTGGCCACCCGCTTCGGCTACACTCTCCCAAACGCCTACAAAAGCCTCGGCAGCGCCTTAAAAACCTTAATCGAGCAAACCTCCAAAAAACAGCAGCGGGCTAAATACGAAGCTCGTCTCCAGGCCCTCAAACGCAACGCAGCCAAAGCCAAAGCCAAAGTCAAACCCATCACCCGCGAAACCTCCCAGTCAGAAAACGTCTACAATTCTTAACCTCATCCCCCGACGCTTGTTACGGGGGTTTTCCAGTTAACCGTTAACTGTTGACTTCTGTGTTAGCTGTTAACTGTTAACTGCGATGGCTATCCGGTGCAAGACAGGCACGAAAATTATTAACGACAAGATTAATCGGCCTGAATCCACAAAAATCTTGATTCCGATGTTAAAGTTTGGCCGCGACTGCGTTCAAAAATCTTTGGGCCAAAACTGGCACTGGTAGACTTAAGTCTATTTTTGCCTTTGATATCATTCTCGGCGGGCGAGTTTGCAGGCGTTTTTGTAAAGTTTGTATAAAGCTAGCCTTTTGTTAACCATAATATTTGGTAAAGGTGGAGCTGCTAGGACAGAATAGGCTAAAGACATAAGCTTGAAATTTGAAACCAGGACTTCATGGTCAGTCAAACCCCAGAGGCAGATTTTCGGGTAACGTACTCGGACGAAATTCCCTCAGTTCACATACCCGTGCGCTTGAGCGTACTTGAAGCTGTAAACTTCAAGACAACCTGCCAGCAACTTTTTTCGGAAAGCACCACCGTTCCCAGCAAGATTGTCCTAGACTTCAGTCAGACGACATTCATCGACAGTAGCGGGATCGGTGCTTTAGTCAGCAATCTGAAATTTGCCAAACAGCGTGGTAGCGACTTGGTGCTCCGAAGCCTCAAGCCGCAGGTGATGGCAGTATTTGCTCTCACCAGCCTAGATCAAGTGCTGACGATCGAGCAGCCCTCTGCAACCTCAACTCCCACAGAGACCAAGCCCTCGGACAATCAGCTACCGATGACCCACCCCTCAGTGCAATCGTGGGTGAAGCGGCTGATAGACATTGTTGGGGCAATAGTCGGTTTGATAATTACAGGAATTTTGCTCGTACCCATAGCTGCTGCTATCACTATCAACGATCCAGGCCCGATATTTTTCGGTCAAACCCGCTGTGGCTGGATGGGCAGACAATTTCGGATTTGGAAATTTCGATCGATGTGTACCAACGCCGAAGCCATGAAAGCCCAAATCAAAAATCAGGCTTCTGGCGCATTTTTCAAAAATGACAACGACCCGCGGATTACCAAGGTCGGGCGCATCTTACGCAAAACCAGCCTTGATGAACTGCCGCAGTTTTGGAACGTGCTCAAAGGCGAAATGAGTCTAGTCGGCACTAGACCGCCTACCCCAGACGAAGTTGAGCGCTACGAAGTCCCTCAGTGGCAACGTTTGGATGTCAAACCTGGGATGACAGGGGAATGGCAAGTCAACGGTCGCTCTCAAGTCCGCGATTTTGAAGATGTCATCCGTTTAGATTTAAAATACCAACAAAACTGGAGCCTGGTGTATGACCTCAAACTAATTGTCAAAACTGTAACAGTCCTGTTTAACAAAAATAGTGGCGCTGTGTAGGAACCCTCAACAACCCACCACTGAACTTTGAGGTGCTGTTGCCAACGGGGGGCGGGAACTCGAACTCGATACTTAGTCAAGCAGACGATCACTAGCGATACCTACGTTAGCATTAAGTGTTAAAATTCACACGCCAAGAAAATACACAGCTAGTTGCCAGCTCTGCAATCAGAGCATTAATAATTAGCAATTGGCGAGTTCGAGGTCATACTCAAATGAGCCCAGCATGATTTTCGAGGACGAGAAGAACTCACCTGTGTTTAGAAAAGTAGCGACTCCTAACACGGTCGAAGCTTAAATCACTTCCTCGCAAGCTGACTCGGGAATTTTCCCTATTTAAACGCCCTACCGAGGCGGATTACAGTATCGGAAGTCTCTCATTTGCTGTGCGAGTAAATGGTGCGAAAGGAATGCTCACCTTGAGGCAAAACGGGCTTCTTCAACTCAAGCTTGACTTAACTAATATGTTGCCAAGACCTTGCCCTCCTTTTTCTCTCCCTCCGGCGCTGAGTACAGCGGTGGTGGGGGCCGACCAGGGGAAAGAAAGATGAAAGACAAGCAACCAAAGGCCGAGTGGCACCTGCAGGTTGAAACAGACCTGAATGCTTTAACATCCGTTTTGGAATGGTTGGAGAATATCGTTTTGCCCATGATACCAGCGGATTTCTGGTGGCAGTGTCGGCTGATAATCAACGAAGGCTTTACAAACGCTGTCCGCCACGCTCACCAGAACTTGCCCCCCACGACGCCCATCGACATTGAGGTAAAAGTGTTTGCCGATTATTTAGAAATTAGGATTTGGGACAGGGGTCAACCCTTCAACTTAGAAGCAAAGCTGCACTCAATCATGCAAGAGCAGCGCGATCCTTTGGACAGAGAGGGAGAAAGGGGACTGGTGTTCATGTACAAGCTCACAGACGACCTTCGGTATATCCGTACCGACGATCGCCGAAACTGCCTGGTAATGCGAAAAAACATTACCTGATGGCCCGATACCCGCCCGGTCAGGGCGGCTTCTTTCGCAAGGAGTGGAAGATCCCCTCGCTCCCCTATTGTCCTACCCGGAATCCAACCACATCCTCTGCAATTCTGCGGGTACAGGCTCGATGCACGCGGCTGGAGGACAATTTGCTTCAAAATAAATATTATGCGTATTCTAATTTATTCATATAACTACTATCCAGAGCCGATCGGCATTGCCCCCCTGATGACAGAACTAGCGCAAGGCTTAGTCAAGCGCGGCCACCAAGTCCGAGTCGTCACAGGAATGCCAAACTATCCGCAGCGCCGGATTTATCCGCAATATGAGGGCAAATTTTACCTCACAGAAGAACACAACGGTGTCACAATTCAGCGCAGCTATCTGCGCGTCAACGGCCCCCACCCCAGCCTCCTAGACCGACTTGTGCTAGACGGCAGTTTTGTTGTCTCCAGCGCCGTCCAAGCTTTCAGAGGCTGGCGTCCCGACGTGATTTTCTCGACAATGCCCCCTTTACCGATTTGCGTCCCAGTCGCCTTTTACGGCTGGATTCGCGCTTGCCCGATCGTCCTCAACGTTCAGGATATCGTCTCAGAAGCAGCCGTGCGCGTCGGCTTGGTCAAAAAAAACGGACTGCTAGTTCGCATTGCTGACGCTTTGGAAAAATTGGCCTACAGCACAGCCAGCCAAGTCAGCGTCATCGACAGCGGTTTTGTCAAAAAATTGCATTCTCAGGGAGTACCCCCCGAAAAAATAGTTTGCGTTCCCAATTGGGTTGATGTCAATTTCATTCGGCCCTTACCCAAGGAAAGTAACTCATTTCGAGAAACTCACAAACTCAAGGGCAAATTTGTCGTTCTCTATGCAGGCAATATTGCCCTAACTCAAGGCTTGCAAACAGTTGTCCAAGCAGCGGCTCGTTTGAAACACATACCCGAAATCGCTTTTGTAATTGTGGGGGAATCAACAGCCTTGGCGCGCTTGCAACAAGATTGCGAAACTTACAAAGCTAATAATGTAATGTTGCTACCATTTGAACCGCGAGAAAAATTGCCCGAATTGTTAGCTGCTGCTGATGTTAGTTTAGTAGTACAAAAGCGCCGCGTTACTAACTTCAATATGCCTTCAAAAATTCAAGTAATTCTCGCCAGCGGTCGGGCAATTTTGGCTTCGGTTCCTGAAACTGGTACGGCCCAAAAAGCAGTGCAGCAAAGCGGTGGCGGGGTGGTGGTAGCGCCGGAAGATCCGCAGGCTTTGGCTGAGGCGGTTGAGGATTTGTACTTGCACCCTGCTAAGGTGGATGCGTTGGGCGAGCAAGGCAGAAATTATGCTGTGGAGAATTACGGATTTGAGGAAGCTTTGAATCATTATGAAGCTTTATTTGCGGCGGTGGCAGCGAGTCATGCGGAGAAAATATTGGAGCCTTTGCCGAAATAAGATAAGCGCTTGAAACCGCCCGTGCTTACAGTGGCAAAAGATTTTCCGAGCACTACTGAACGAACGCTCGTTAAGATAAACCACCAAAAAATGAAAGACTGAGGATTGATCGATCGTCCTCAACTGTTACGATTTCTCCATCAAAAAGTAATGGAACGTCGATAAAGTCAATTCCATGTTTGCTAAGTTTGGTAAGACGTTTAGTCTCATCCCACTCAAATTCCATACCTTGATTGTCACTAGATATTGTAACTACAATTTGTCGTTACAGCCACTTACTTTAACACATCTTTGGATTGTTCAGGTAAAGCCGATCGCCCCCTTCACCCCCTTCGCCCCCTTCACCCCTCCCCATCCCATAAGTAACCACACCCCTATGTGCCCGACACCGCAGCCGATCAAAACAAAACGCTAAAATAAAAGACACTATACAATTTCGGAGTTAATATTTGACACTTGCACCCGCGCGCGAAAACGTCCTAGCTTGGCTCTCTGAGCGCGTTCCTGCTGCCCGCATCAAACACATCCTCGGAGTCGAACAGGTAGCAGGTGACTTGGCTCGCCATTACGGCCTCGACGAAGCAAAAGCCCGATCGGCCGGTTTGTTGCACGATTTGGCAAAATACTTCAAACCTCAACTGCTGCTACAAATGGCCCAGAAGGAAGGTTTAGAGTTAGACTCAGTGTTGGAAGCACACCCGCATTTGCTGCACGCAGACGCCAGCGCGATCGTCGCCAGAGAGGAATTCGGGGTGGTCGATCGAGAAATTTTGGACGCAATCGCCAATCACACCCTCGGCCGACCAAAAATGAGCCAGCTCAGTTGTACCGTATTCATAGCAGATACCATAGAGCCAAGCCGCGGCAACACAGCCCAACTAGAAGCACTGCGTGAGGCAAGCTGGCAAAATCTTTATGCAGCCGTGTGGCAAACTAGCGATTATTCTCTTAAATATTTGCTAGAAACTCGCTGCTACATCCACCCCCGCACCGTACTTACCCGCAATTGGGCGCTGCAAATGGCCCGCGAATCGCCGGAAACAGGAAATTCGACGAAGCAGTCGATCGAACAAGTCACAAGTTAAAAGTAAAATTTACCAGAAATTCTGTCCTTACTTTTGGCTTCAACCTAACTCCTATTTCCCGTCTCAAACTGCCAACAATCGAAAGCGAATAGCGCACCGATTTCCCCTTACCCTATCAATTAGGAAATTAAACACTTAATGTCTGATTTAACCCAACTCGAGTACTCCAGGGCCCAGTCTACAGCAACGGACGGCACCTCCTCAGACGAAGCCCGTGGCCTGATCATGACCGTTGCCCAAGCAGCCGATGACCGCAAAGCAGTAGATATTGTATTGCTCCGGGTGGCAGAAGTATGCTATTTGGCAGACTACTTTGCGATCATCACCGGATTTTCCAACGTGCAGGTACGAGCCATCTCCCAAGCGATAGCAGACCAAGTGGAAGAAGAGTGGCAACGCTTGCCACTGCGTACACAAGGCCTATCAGATGCTAGTTGGGTCGTCATGGACTACGGCGACGCGATCATTCACATTTTGAAGCCTCAAGAGCGGGAGTTCTACAATTTAGAAGCGTTCTGGGGACACGCCGAACGCATTGACTTTTCCCCCACGCCGTGAGGATGGCTAATGTGAAAAACGTTTCTGCTTCTATTTGTCCCGTTCCGCAAGAACAGCGGCCGATCAATGAATACCAAGAACTTAAAGAATCCTGGTTTTTTAGCTGGGTAACACTCAATTGGCCCGGATACCTAGCCAAACTAGCTTGGGTGTGGGCTTGGAGTTGCTTGGTATCGGGGCCGATAGCTGCTTCTAGCTTTGCTCCTGTCAAGTATCCAGCTCAGTTTGTCCTCAGCGGTGCCGCAGGTGCCAGTTTTATTCTAGGATTAGCTTTGCTGCGGCTCTACTTGGGTTGGTTCTACGTGCGATCGCGCCTTTCAAATCCCACGGTCGTCTACGAAGAGTCTGGTTGGTACGATTGTCAATCTTGGCCTAAAACTCCCGAAGTTTTGCTTCAAGATCAGTTGATTGTCAACTACCAACTAGAACCAATTCTCAGGCGTCTGCGGCAGACATTTTATGGTTTGACAGTGTTGCTGGTTGCCGGGGGACTAACTTGGAGTTGTTTGTAATCGGGAATGGAAGGGAGTTTTGAGTTTTGAGATTGCCGCCCACAGCCAACAACGCACACGGAGTGCATGAGTGAGAAACGATCGCAGAAAGATTAACTTTATAACTCTTAACTGGCAGCTCGCAACTCATAACTTCCACCGGCCCCAATCTAAAATCTAAAATCTAAAATCTAAAATTGATATGACAAGGGGAAAACGAACCCAAGCTCCCGAACTGGAAGTCACACTGCTGCGCGAAGGTATTGTGGAATCGAGGCACCGCGCCCAGGCCGCTGTCTGCGACAACCGCGGGCGCGTTCTGTCCGTTGCTGGTAACTCGGAAACGGCCTCATTTGTCCGTTCTTCACTCAAGCCTTTTCAAGCTTTGGCGGTGACGGGGACTGGCACTTTAGAACGCTACGAATTGACCGATCGAGATTTAGCGATTATTTGCAGTTCCCATCAAGGTACGATCGAGCAATCGCGCCAGGTATTTAACGTCCTGTGGCGCTGCGACATTGACCCCTCTAAACTTCAATGCCCCATTCCCGAAGGCAAAAAGAGCGCCCTGCAATACAACTGTTCCGGCAAACACGCCGGAATGCTGGCTGTCTGCCAGCAACTGCACTGGCCATTGGACACTTATTTACGCCGCAAACATCCTGTCCAGCAGCTTATTTTGGGCAAAGTGGCTGAGTTGCTGGCAATGCCTGCCGAAGAGTTTATCAGCGCTCGTGACGACTGTGGCGCTCCTACCTATCTGTTGCAGTTGGGGCAAATGGCCTCTTTGTACGCTAAATTGGCTTCCGGCGACAATGTGGAGATGGAGCGGATTGTCCGCGCTATGACTCATCACCCGATGATGGTTGCCGGTGAGGGCAAATTTGACACGGAACTGATGCGCTTGACTCAAGGGGAATTGGTGAGCAAGTCCGGCGCCGAAGGGGTGCAGTGCATTGGCCGCGTTGGCGAAGGCATGGGCTTGGCAATTAAGGTGACGGATGGAGGAAAGCGCGCTCAATTTGCTGTGGCGATTCACTTGCTCAAGCAGTTGGGGTGGATTACTCCGACAATTGCCGAAACTCTTTCGGAAACTTACCTGACTCTCAGCGAGTTCAAGCGCTTGGAGGTGATCGGGGAAGTTTCGATGCTTTAGGGCGATCGAGACTCGCTCGCCGATTTCAGCAACCCCTCCCACAATCTAAAAAGTTTTTTTGATTGTGGGGTTGCTATTTTCGGAAAGATATGTTTATATTAGAAAGAGAGATAAAGCGACGCGGGATAGAGCAGCCTGGTAGCTCGTCGGGCTCATAACCCGAAGGTCAGTGGTTCAAATCCACTTCCCGCCACCAAATTCAAGCGAACCCTGTAATCGTTAAGGTTTCAGGGTTTTGTTTTTGGAAACCACTAAAGAGAGATAAAGCGACGCGGGATAGAGCAGCCTGGTAGCTCGTCGGGCTCATAACCCGAAGGTCAGTGGTTCAAA
>NZ_JAUBOS010000037.1:0-21971 GCF_036700365.1 Microcoleus sp. w2-18bC1 | reverse complement strand
AAAGAGAGATAAAGCGACGCGGGATAGAGCAGCCTGGTAGCTCGTCGGGCTCATAACCCGAAGGTCAGTGGTTCAAATCCACTTCCCGCCACCAAATTAAACAAGACAAGCCCCGGCAGCCTAAAAGTTGCTGGGGTTTGTTTTATAGCTTCTATTTGATGCCGAGTGCGATCGCATCTTCGACAAATTGATCCCACTTTCCGCACCCTCCACTGTCACAATCGGTTTTTGCGGAATTTTGTGAACCAAAATAGTCACTTTTTATACACACAAGTGGGAAATAGGACTGGCGATCGCCAGTTCAATTTCGCCAAACTCCGAAAATTCGTAGTGTGACAGTTCAGGGTGCGGAATGTGGGATTGATATCGTTTCCGGTTGCACGAGCGACATGGTATGGAGGACACGGCACTGCCGTCTCGAAAGCTGTGGGTAATATTAATACCGAGGCTGCCAGATTTGATATGAAAGCAGTTTATTTTAAGCGACAATAAAAATGAGGACACAGCAGTGCTGTGTCCCTACTGTATATTTGTATTTTTCTAATTGGGACAAAATAAGACCCACCCTCAACCTAAACACTCAACCCTATACTTTTCGACGACCGTTTGTCCAAGCTTTATTTGTTAAAAAATTGCAATCCGATATCCATATTTTTTAACTCAGGATTTTAAATTGCTAAGTCGGCTGAGCTTCCATCCAATCAAAAATCAGGTTTAATTGTTCGAGTGTTACTAACCCGTACTGCCACAGAACCATGGGCAGTTCGCTGGCATCTTGTTCACCGTGTCGGAGAGCAACGGCGATCGCAGAATTCGATATTGCCAACTCTCCCCGCAAATAATCGATCAGTTGAGCCTTTCTCATCACCTTCACCGCCAGTTTTATGCGATATTGTAAAGATATGTAGCTAATTGGTCTTTATCGGAAGTTTAATTGGTCTAATTTTAGGTTCACAATAGAGAACCTTGTGTGATCGAAACCGCACAAAACTTGTGATAAAACTCAGATCAAAAAGCGATCGCAGTCACAAGAACTGAGATAATCAAAAATTGGGTTCCGCCATCGCTCGCTTCAAATGAATTCATTTAAAATTGCTAAAGTCCTAGCTGAAGCTGAACTCCCGCTTCTGTACCGCTGTCGGTTTGTTTTGGAGGTAAAGGATTTCCTTGACGCTGGGCGTCCGAAGGAGTAGTAATAAATTCCAATGGGCCCTCGATTTTGAGGCGAAATCTGTCGCCCAAGCTTCTTTCCCCTCTAGCAGAATTAGCCGCCGTTTCTGGTTCACCAATCAAGTTTTGGTAGTCCGAGTCTAAGGTTCTGTCCTCCACAGTCCTCAACGAGTCCCCAGATAAAGTCGTTTCCGAATATTGGGGCGTTGGTTGCAGTCTTTGTTGGGCGAGAACCGCCGGGGTCAAACCGATAAAAATTGAGCTCAGTCCGAGAGCAGTGCCAAGAGTAGCAATAACTGCGTTCATCATCCATCCCTCCGCTAGTTGCATCCTACTATGCTTATTTTACCTACTCGCAATTAAGTTGCACTCTATCAAAAGTAGCTGCTTGTGGAGATATCAATTGCAGTTGCTGTGAAAACTTATAATTTTCGATCGCGCTATCGGTCATTCGATTTTAGATTTTAGATTTTAGATTTGGGAGGCGACCCCACGGATAAATTCGGGGGCTTGAGGATTTTAGATTTTAGATTTGGGAGGCGACCCCACGGATAAATTCGGGGGCTTGAGGATTTTAGATTTTAGATTGGGGAGGCGACCCCACGGATAAATCACGTGGCGGGTACCATCAAGAAATTCGCTTGTCAGGATGGGAAAAAAAGTTAGTGCTGGACGCACGGGCGGCTATCCATGGGTTGTTTTTCACGAAAATAGTTCGTTGCAGCCCGCCACCACGCTAAAAACACCAGGTTTTAGATACCAGTCTAAAAAAAGAATGGAACAGCAGGCAAGTTCTCAACCCTTACAGAATCTCTTTTTCCCAATTATTTAATTCTTTAATCTCAAAATCTATAATAATATGAGCGTGTAGAGTACGTCCAAGATTGATACTGCATTCATCTCGATGCCAATGTTCCCAAAGCTCGCGATCGCGCTAAGATGGCGGTGGCAGTCGTTAAAAATTCAGTTGCCAGCGGCAGATTCCGAGTTATTAACAGCACTTCGCCTACTAAAACCATCTCAACTTCAAAACCTGCGCTCATCAATTTGTACTTGACCGGAATGTTGTGGGTTAATAATAGTTCTGCTTTACCATGCCAATCAAATATCTAACCGACTCGATTTTAAAAATGTCGGGCAAAGTGCCAATTCGCATCGTCCTTGTTGTGCCTTTTGCCCTTCAGACTTTCGCTGCGGTAGGGTTGACGGGGTGGCTGTCGCTGCGGAACGGGCGCATAGCCGTCAACGATGTTGCCGCACAACTGCGGACAGAAGTCACATCGCGTATCCAGCAACATATTAATAGTTATATTGAAACGCCACACCAAATCAATCAGCTCAATCTCGATGCCATCCGTCTCGGTCTTGTGAACGTGCGGGATAGTGATAGTTTGCAACGCTACTTCTACAAACAAATCCAAATTTTTGATAAAATTAGCTACATTCAATTCGCATCCGAAGAAAAAGATTTTATTGGAGTTGAACGTCTCGACGACGGCAAGTTGCAAATTCAGATTTCTAATCAATCTACTGGCTATAATTTGCAGGGCTACGGGCTGTCCGAGTTGGAGGAACCAACCAAGCTATTAAAAACTACTCTCAACTACGACCCCCGTGTCCGACCTTGGTACATAGCTCCGGTGCGCGCAGGTCAACCGACTTGGAGTAAAATCTATAATTATTTTGACGCTCCCAAACTAGCGATTACGGCTGCTCAACCAGTTTATGGCGAGGATGGTAAACTGATTGGCATCCTGGGTTCTGACTTGGCACTTTCCAAGCTCAATCAATTCTTGGAAACTCTAAAAATTGGCAAATCAGGACAGACTTTTATTGTAGAAAGGTCTGGGCAATTGGTGGCAAATTCTACTCTGGAACCGCCATTTATTGTTAGCAATGGTGTTGCGAAACGGATTGTGGCAACCAGCAGCAAGAATGTTCTAATTCGATCGACAGCCCGCTATTTGACTGAACGCTTCGGGGATTTGCACAAAATTGACAGATCTCGCCAGTTAGATTTTACGATCAACGGTCAACGGCAATTTCTACAGGTGACGCCACTCTCAGACAGCAGGGGTCTCGACTGGTTGATTGTGGTGACGGTTCCTGAAGCCGATTTTATGGAAAGGATTAATGCCAACACTCGGTATACTGTGGTGATGTGTCTGGGTGCTTTGGTGCTGGCAACGGCGATTGGCGCTCTAACTTCTAGGTGGATTGTTGTACCGATTCGGCGTTTGAGCAAGGCTGCGGAGGCTTTGTCACGGGGAGAATGGGACGGGATGGCGGTAGATTCCCGCTTGATGGCGTCTGTAGATAGGGAGGATGAGGTGGGTGTCCTGGCTCGCTCTTTTAATATGATGGCCCATCAATTGGAAGAGTCGTTTACTACTCTCGAAGATCGGGTAGAATCTGCGATCGCCGACAAAAATCAATTAATTATTTCTCTGAAAAACTCGCAGCAAAAACTGGCTCTCCATCTTCACCAAACTCCATTGGGAGCGATTGAATGGGATCTAAACTTTGAAGTAGCGGAATGGAATTTGTCAGCGGAAAGAATTTTTGGATACAACCGCTTGGAAGCTATGGGACGCCACGGAGTCGATCTCATAGTTCCTGAAAGTGCTAAGGAATATGTCAGGCAACTATCTATAACTTTGCTTACTAATAAAGGAGGAGTTACCAGTCTTAACGAAAACCTCAGAAAAGACGGAAAAATTATTCTTTGCGAGTGGTACAATACGACTTTGGTCGATCCTGACGGCAGCATCATTGGGGTGGCATCGCTGATTCAGGATGTGACTGAATTTCACAGTGCTGTTGAGAAGTTACGGGCTAGCGAGGAGCGGTTTCGACAGTTGGCAGAAAATATTCATGAGGTATTTTGGATTAGAGAACCCAATCAAAAGCAGCTAGTTTATGTGAGCCCTGCTTGCGAAAAAATATGGAATTTGAGCTGTCAGAGTTTGCAGTCAGAACCGGAGGCTTTTTGGGATGCTATTCACCCGGAGGATCTCGATCGCGTCAAGGCTGCTTTTGCGAAACAGGTGCGGGGCGATTATGATGAGGAGTATCGGGTAGTGCGATCTGACTGTTCAGTTTGCTGGGTGCGCGATCGGGCTTTTCCAGTCCGCAGCCAAACCGGAGAAATTTACCGCATCGTCGGTATTGCCGAAGATATTACCCAGCGCAAATTAGCAGAAGAATTCCAAAAAGTCGCTCAAACAGCTCAAGCAGCAAACCAAGCCAAAAGCGCTTTTTTAGCTAATATGAGCCACGAATTGCGAACTCCCCTCAACGCGATTATTGGTTACAGCGATATGCTCAAAGAAGACGCTGAGGATTTAGGCTGCGAAGATTTTATCCCCGACTTGCAAAAAATTCAAACAGCGGGCAAACACTTGCTATCTTTAATTAGCGACATTCTAGATATTTCTAAGATTGAAGCGGGTCGGATGGAACTTTACTTAGAAACTTTCAACCCGGTTAATTTAATTGACGAGGTAGTTTCTACTGTCAAACCCTTGGTAGATAAAAATTCTAATAAGTTTGAAGTTGATTGTGGGAGCGACTTGGGAATGATGTATGCTGACATTACCAAAACTCGTCAAATATTGCTCAACCTGCTGAGCAATGCAGCCAAATTTACGGAACAGGGGACTATTAGTCTCTGCATTGAAAGAGTTAAACATGACAGCTTAACAACTCAAGAAATAGCAGAACCTTCCGACTCAATAATTTTTCGCGTAGCTGATACGGGCATTGGGATTCCCCCCGAACAATTGCAGCATTTATTTCAAGCTTTTATGCAGGGTGACGCCTCAACTACGCGCAAGTATGGCGGCACGGGTTTAGGATTGACTATTAGCCGTCACTTTTGCGTGATGATGGGGGGCGATATGCACGTTGAAAGCGAGTTAGGTTGCGGTTCGGTTTTTACTGTGTGCTTACCGGCCCGCGTTGAATTATTGGTCAGCAGTTAGTCTTGCTATGCGATACGCACTTGTTACCAGAAAGAATTGGTTTAAAGCCGGAACCATAAGCGGGAGAAATTAAAAGAAGACTATTCATTCCTCCAATCCTCTTCCTTCCAGGTAGAGGTCGCTATAAAGCGGTCAATCGATTTTAGATTTTAGATTTTAGAGGCGACCCCACGGATAAATGCGGGGGCTTGAGGATTTTTGATTTTTGATTTTGGATTGATTCCACGGATAAATCACGTGGCGGGTACTATCAAGAAATTCGCTTGTCAACTGTCAACTGAAACAAGAAATCAGGTTTATTGACAAAAAACCTACGCTTTCAGATAAGTTCGGGGCAATAAACCAAGGTGATGATACTATGCACCATAAGTCCTAATCCTAGCTAATTTGCCGTTTCTGCCGTCCCAAAAGTTGAGCTGTTAATACGCCACCGACAAAGCCAAAGAAATGCGCTTGCCAGGAAACTCCCGGCTGCGAGGGCAAAACTCCCCAAATTAAACTGCCGTAGAAGAAACCGACAATTAAAGATACCAAAATAGATGTAAAGCTGCGTTCAAAATAGCCCCGCAGCAGCAAGAAGCCGAAGTAACCAAAGATTAATCCGCTGGCACCAATGTGAACGGAATAGGGCGCGCCGGTCAGCCAAACTCCGAATCCGCTGACTAGCACAGTGACGGCACTCACGATAAAAAAGTCGCTGATTTCTCGCAGCATTATCAACCAACCCAATGTCACTAAAGGGAGGGTATTGGCGGCTAAGTGAGCAAAACTGCCGTGCAGAAAAGGCATCAACAGGATGCCTTGAAGTCCGTCGATGCTGCGGGGGCGGACTCCGTAGACATCCAGCCTGCCTCCGAACAGGAAGGCATCGACAATTTCGATAATCCAGAGGAGGGAGACGAAGCCACCGAGAATGGCGGCGTGGCTTTGCAATTCGCGGGTGATAGCTTTGGTTTCTGGGTTACTCATGGGTTGTGAGGGCGGTGATACCGATTATTTCTCATTGTAGAAGTTTCTGAGCGATCGCGAGCAAAGATTGTGGGGTCGAGGTTTCACTGTTTTTTGCAGCAGAGCTTATTTAGAAATATTATAAGTTTTATTAAAAGTTCCGCATTTTCACGTATAGGATAATTCACCTGGATGCGTCACAATTGTAATTGAACTACAAAAGGAGAGTCAACCGAAGGTTGAAGCTAAAACGTAGAAGACAGAATTTTTACCCTATCAATCAATTGTTGGGCTTGAAATGAGGACAGTTTTTAGAGCGCACACCGTCTTTAAAAAAATCAGGAACTACTTTTCTCGCCTTAAGTCATTAATTTAAGAAGTTCAATCCGGTAAAGCAAAACGAGATGCTGTAGATACTGATTGTAGATAATATCGCACAAGCTCTACAGAGAGTTCTTGGCACCTCGTTATAAAAGAGGAAGAGAGCAAAATGAACGTATTTGAGCATCCAGTCTCCTACCGAACTCTGCCAAATTGGGTAGGATTTGGCAAACAAGAAACCGCCGTTAATGTCGCTACAATTTCTCAACCTTACGGTCAAAAGCCACACTTTGACCCCTTGCATCCGCTGAAACAATGGCTTGATAACACTGCAATTAAAAGTCAAAAGTTGGCTCGGTTGCTGTGTAAGTTTATTCCCAGCCAGTGTCCGTTTGAGCGAGAAGTCAAAATTGGCGATCGCACTTTATTATCCATTCCGCCGCTGTGCAAGTTAAATCCGCTTTACGAGCAAGTGGTAGGGCTGCGCTTTCGTGCTTTGTGTTATTTGGCTGACGAGTGTGGCGAAGATGTAACTCCTTATTGTTAATTCTGCAAAAACTTAAATTTCTCACTGTCTTTTCACCCTCCCTTCTCCTTGTTGGGGAGGGTTTTTTTATTTTGAGATTATTCGGCGGTTGAAACCTGTTAACCTCAAACTCAAATGTGGCGAAGCGCCGGTCATTCGATTTTAGATTTTAGATTTTAGATTTTAGATTTTGGATTGACTTGCGCGAGATAAATTCGGGGGCTTGAGGATTTTAGATTTTAGATTTTGGATTGATTCCACGGAGAAATCACGTGGCGGGCACCATCAAGAAATTCTTGGTCATTTGAGTTCGAGGTTAAATTACACAAACTTTCGTCTGCCTCAGCAGAAAAGCCAGATATTCTGTTAGATCCCCGGCTTTTTGAAGAAGTCGGGGATTGAAAGAGCGATCGCATTTAAATACTAAAGGGAGCGAATCACTCGTTGTTCGAGAATGCGTTTGCCTTTGTTATAAATACTAAGGCTGGCTCCTGTAACAATGTAATCGTAGGTGCCATTTTTTGCCACGTAACCAGTCCCCTCTTCAGTTCGAGCACGCAAGGCGATCGTGCTGCCGTTACTCTTTTTAACCCCGTAGTAATATAGTTGATGAGCGTGGTTGTAGCACAGATAAATCCGAAAGTTGCTGGTCTCGAAATAGTTTGCCAGTGTCTGTCTTTTGCGAACACAAAAATCTCTCACCTGTTTTTGGGGAGTCGATACATTAGCTATTTGTATGGTTTCAATCGGAGACTGAGTGCGAGACGCTGTTGGTGCAGTGCTTGTGTTCGATTGTCCTAGAGCCAAGGTTGCCGCTGGATTGCTGGCAAATAGCATTAAACCGAGTAAGCTGGTTTGTGTGAGTCTTGCTGTGAAGTTCATAAGTCATTCCTTTAACAGATGTTGATGCGTCTAATCTAGGTAAGTGGGATTGATTAGGGCGATCGAACAGTACAGTTTTCACAATTGGCCTCAAGCAGGAAATCCTGGGATGCAATTTCCGTTTCCCCTGATATCTGGCACTATTCTCAATAAGCTTTTAGGGGCAGGCTAGAAGCCCGCCCCACAAGAGGATTGGATGTATAGTCGAAAGCTCGTTACTGAGAATGATATTTTTTGTGAGTTTCCCTACAACTGACTAGCCGACGGACAATTAACTAACTGGCACTTTCGATTGCTGATAGGACTTATGCACTAACAGGCGATCGCGAGGACAAAGCACAGAATGATTTTAAAGATTGGGTGCAAAGTGCGGGCGCTGATGCTAGTTTTCATCAATTTTGATAAGTGCGATCGCGCGACACGCCCCCGTAACCCACGAGGGAAGTCTTTACGTGTCGCTTTTGGGCTTTTCCGGTTCAGAAGGTAAATCTCCCTTTTTTTTCGCTTCCAAAACCGCCGTTTCAACGATAAAAGCGATCAAACTAGCTGTGGGTCTACCTTGCCGGTCGGCCCACAGTTCTAAGGATTCATAGATGTAGTCGGGGAGTGTGATGTGAACGCGCTTGCTCACTGTCAATATTTACTGTTTGTGAACGCTCCCAATCATACAAGTTTACGCCGATCGCGGTGTTATAACGCTATTTTAGTAATTTTCTGCTACCAATGAGGGCCTTTTGTGCAATAATTTGTACAGCACACCACAGGTGCAAAGTCAAAAGCCAGTCCCCCGCCGTGGAAAGCAAGGACTGGCTATGGCTCCAATTAACAAGGAGATACACCTATTATGCCGTATGAGAAACGTCTCAGACCGTGGATCGTGGTTCGTTTGCTTCCAAATCTACAAAGGGTCGTTGTCGGTCGGTTTCGCAGTTGGTCTGATGCAGAGGGTCATTTGCGAGTTCTCAAACAACTGCTTCCTGCTGCTCAATTGACCCTAGTTTTCGATCCGATCGATTAATTTTGGTTGCGAGTTGATTAAGTGCGATCGCCCTTAGTTGAAAGAGGGCGATCGTAGATGTTGGAATCTTATCAAAAACAGGCAAGATGCCTGTTCCACAAAGAATGGTTTTTGTTGTGGGGAGTAGGGGTTGGGCATCTTACCCGCCCCTACTTTCGGGCAATGTTAAACTGGACGCAAAATATCAATTGAGTTGGGGAAAAAACCGTGACAGCTATTCTACAAGCAACAGAACAGCCAACTGCACAGCGCTACTTCACTCCCGAAGAATATCTAGCCCTAGAAGAAGCAGCAGAGTATAAAAGTGAATATCGCGACGGAGTAATTATTCCAATGACAGGTGGAACTACAAATCACAATCGCATTGCCCTGAATATGAGCATAGCATTACGTCTTGCTCTTAAGGGACTTGACTATGATGTTTTCATGGGCGACGTGCGTCTGTGGCTGCCGAAAAAGCGAACTTATACTTATCCCGATGTGATGGTAATTCCGGGTAAACCTGAGTATTACAATAATCGCCAGGATACGGTGATGAATCCTCAAGTGATTGTGGAAGTTTTATCGAAATCTACGAAAGCTTACGATCGCAGTGATAAGTTTAAGTTTTATCAAACGCTGCCAACATTTCAAGAGTATATTCTGATCGATCAATCTCAGGTTTATGTAGAACAGTATTGTAAGTTGGCAAACAAGCGGTGGTCGTATAGTCAGTATGATGAGGAGGATGCGGCGCTAGTTTTTAATTTCTTTCAAGTTGAAGTGCCGCTGGCAGATGTCTATGAAAAGGTGGATTTTGAGGCGGAAAGTGAGCCAGAAGAAAGCGGGGAGGAATAAGGGCGATCGCTTTTTTGGAAATGCAGGTTATCATTTAAGTGAGCGATTCCCTTCGGGATAGCTTCGCTTCACGCACTCAGAAGAAATATTTGTTCAACATCATTGTGGGAGAACATCAAGATGACAGGCACTTTGCAAACAACCGAGCAACGTTACTGCACAGAAGAGCAATATTTAGCACTGGAAGAAACAGCAGAGTACAAAAGCGAATATCTCGACGGGGAAATTATTCCTATGACAGGCGGATCTACCAATCACAATCAAATCGCTGGCAATTTGTACATTGCTTTAAGTCTTGCTCTCAAAAAACGGAATTACCGCATCTTCATCGGTGACGTGCGTCTGTGGATACCAAAAGTGCGACTGTACACTTATCCCGACGTAATGGTAATTTTTGGGCTACCTGAGTACCGCAACAATCGCACTGACACGATTACCAACCCTCAAGTTATTGTGGAAGTTTTATCAAAGTCTACTAAAAACTACGATCGAGTTGACAAGTTTACATATTACAAAACTCTTCCTACTTTTCGAGAATACATTACGATCGATCAAACAAAAATTAAAGTCGAGCAGTATTCAAAAACCGAGAATAAAAGATGGTTGTATTGTGAGTATGACGAGGAAGATACGGCATTAATGTTTAATTCCTTTCAGCTTGAAGTTCCTCTATCTGATGTTTACGAACAAGTTAATTTTGAGCAAGTTGAGCAAGAAGATAGTCAAAATGAGGAGTGAGGGCGATCGCACGCTTGTTGGAAAAGGGCGATCCTTACTTAATATACTTCATCATGCGTCCCAATATCAATCAAGACGATCAATTCCTTTTGCGTTTCATTATCTTGCTCAAAAGTATAGATAATTTGGCAATCGGACTCAACCCAACAAGCCCAAAGTCATTCTAATTGCCCCCGCAGTTTATGTGACTTCAATGGAGGATAAAATGGATCGTTCACTAACAACTCCAAAACGGAAAAGATTTTCTCACCTAATTGCGGATTTCTCTTGATAACCCGTTTAAAAGCCCGTTTAAAACTGTTGTTCCAAACTAGAGTTTTCATTCTTCATCCAGTAAATCAGCTTTTAACTGTGCAAGGTTGCCTCGCTTTGCTGTGCCGGCTTTTAAAGCACTCAAAACCTCTCTTGCATTGCTAGCAATTTCCAGTCGCCGATTTTCAATTCGCCATTTCTGAATTAATTCAATTAACAAATCTTGCTCTTCAATTGCCAGAGATTCTACATATTCGATCGCGGTCTGGAAAGCAACAGAATTAGCCATAAAAAAGAACTTTTCTAGGTTTGAAAAGTGACAGTGCATTTCTATTTTACTAAGTGAGGTGGGCAAATGCCCACCCTACCAATAAACTATGCGCCGACAGATTCCTTCGCTGCGTAAAGCACCTCAACGGTAATCTTATCAATTCCCCGATCGCGCGCGAACTTCTCAGTATTCCGCTTCACCTTACCCCGCACAAAGCCAGGGATTTTATTCAACTCAGCTTGTCCATCCTTTGTCCAACCCATATCAGAATCAGCCGAAATACCCTTCGTAATCACTTCCTTGGTATCGTGGCCGCCGAAGATTTCCAGCAAGTGGTCTTCCATTCCCAAAGTAAAGGAATTGTAGACCAAATCTACGCACTGATTTGTGCCTTCATAACCCAAAAACGGCTTGTAGCCGATCGGGAAATTTTGGACGTGAATCGGTGCAGCAATGACGCCGCAAGGAATATCCAACCGTTTACCAACGTGGCGTTCCATTTGCGTGCCGAAAATAGCCGAAGGTTCCGCTTTGGCGATCGCATCTCCGATCGCCCCGTGATCATCCGTTACCAGCACTTCATCACAATACTCGCTTACCTGTTCCCGGAACCAGTCAGCATCGTGTTTGCAGTAGGTTCCTGCCCACACAACGTGGATTCCCATCTCGCGAGCCAAAATCTTCGTCATCGCCGCAGCGTGCGTATTATCGCCAAATACGACGGCTTTTTTGCCAGTTAAGTTTTGGCAGTCGATCGATCGCGAAAACCAAGCAGCCTGAGACACAAATCGAGTTTGTTGGTCAATAAAATTTTCGTAATCAACATCCGCACCTTGAGCATTCAACACTTGCTGAATCTTGCGGATACAGCGCGCAGTTTCCACCACACCCATCGGCGTAATATCGACCATCGGCGTACCGAATTCTTTTTGCAAATACTCCCCGGCCATCATCCCCAATTCCCGATAAGGAACCAAGTTAAACCAGGCGCGCGGCAGTCTTTTTAAGTTATGAACCGAAGCACCTTCGGGAATAACTTCGTTGACTTCAATGCCCAAATCTGCCATCAAACGTTTCAACTCGGTGCAGTCGTGCTGGTTGTGGAAACCCAGCGTAGACATACCGATAATGTTGACAGATGGTTTTTCGCTTTTGGCTTCTACTAAATCGCCTTTTTTGCGGGCTTTGTTAATGTAAAATTGGACGATTTGATCCAAAGTGCGATCGGCAGCTTGCAGTTCGTTTACCCGATAATGGTTAACATCCGCCAGCAATACATCGCCTTTGGCATCCAATTGAGCTCGTTCCACGAAGTTTTCCAAGTCTTCTTGCAGAATGCTGGAGGTGCAAGTCGGGGTGAGCACGATTAAATCTGGGTGTTCTTCTCTGTCTTTGCGGGTGATGTTGTCCACCACCCGTTCCTGCGAACCCCGCGCCAGTACGTGTCTGTCAACGACGCTGGTAGTCACTGGGGTGAAATCCCGTTCCCTCTCCAGCATGGAACGCATGACGTTGAAATAGTCGTCTCCAATCGGTGCGTGCATGATTGCATGGACGTTTTTGAAGGAAGTGGCGACGCGCAGAGTGCCGATGTGGGCTGGCCCTGCGTACATCCAATAAGCCAATTTCATAGGTATTTTTCCTGGTGCTGGTTGAGAATTGCCCGATCGGGCGATTACTGCTAAATTTTAAGGTTGTTTCTGATTTTCTCACCGGATGAATCCTTGAGAAATACTAACTTTCTGAGGATTTACAGATTTGGGAAATGCTCAAACGCTTTGTCTGCTTGGCATTTGAGTCGTAATTCAAACAACTTTACCTGGGTTTTATGGCAATAATTCTTAATCTTTCCTCAAATTTTCTTAAGACTTAGGCAAATTTGATTAATGTAGGGTTCGCTGCCGCGCACCAGACAAGGTGCAATAATTCTGCATTTTTTGTCAAATTTACTCTGGTCAAACGGTCAATCGATTTTAGATTTTAGATTTTAGATTTTAGATTTTAGAATTGAAGCATTGACCCCACGGATAAATCGGGGGCAAGTTTCATCGGATACAGGTTTTTTATTTCTGGACGGATGAATCCGGGGGCTTGTCTCCTGGATGTTTTCGGTCAGTTAGTATTGTTAATCGATCGGTCAAAATAGATAGAACTGAAGGAAATTTCAGATTCCGAAGCAACACTTACTTCCCTCAGCGCCTCGGTCGCGAATTATAGTTAAGATTTGCATCGGCCGGTTTTTTTGAAGCACAGCAAATTCGTACCCGAACACCGGAAAAAATAAATCTTTAAGCACTTGCGTATTTTCACGAGATGTGGTGACGCTCCACTAAAGTCAAGCGATTGCTGCGAATCTAAGATGATTTAGTTGTCAGCATGGCGATCGAGCATTAGAGTAAATCTTTGCACAAATCCTGTATTTGTGATCTTGTTTACCTAACTGCTGAGGTGACGAAAGCCCCAGCGTGCTTTTGTCAGCAGTAGCTCTTTGCTGTCAAGGCCTGCCTACCCACACATCCCAAAAGATAGCTCTTGAGCGATAATGAAGAATAACATAGGATTTACGAAAAGAAACCCGATTTACACGATAAAATCTTGGGTTTGTCAACGACTAGCAACGAAGAAACCCGGTTTCTAGCCCGCCGCGCGTCAGTCCTGTAACATTGACCAAGCACACCTAATTTGAGAGAACCCAACTATGATGGCAATTCCCGGCGTTGCAGTTCTCGCTCTCATTTATGAAAGCAGCACTTCCCTGGTTTACCGCGGCCACAACGAGCAGAACAACCAACCTGTTATTATCAAACTTATCAAAGAAGACTATCCGACTCCTGAAGAACTGAATAGATACAAGCGCGAATATGAGATCACTGCCAACTTAAGCCTGTTGGACGGAGTTGTGAAAGTGTATAAGTTGCAACAGGTTAGAAATAGTCTGGCAATGATCTTAGAAGATTTTGGCGGGGAATCTTTAAAAATATTTATGGGTTCCCAAAAATTTACCCTTTTAGGATTTCTGACTACCGCCATCAAAGTTGCTGAAACTTTGGGAGAGATTCACGGGAAAAATGTAATTCATAAAGATATAAATCCCTCTAATATAGTTTTTAATCCTGCTACCGGACAAGTGAAACTAATAGATTTCAGCATTTCAACAGCATCCAACCTGGAAAATATTCCCAATAAAAATCCCAATTTTTTAGAAGGCACTTTAGCCTATATGTCGCCCGAACAAACCGGCAGAATGAACCGGGTAGTCGATTACCGCACCGACTTTTATTCTCTCGGCGTGACCTTTTATGAAATCCTGGCAGGACAACTCCCATTTCCCACTACAGATCCCATGGAGTTAGTTCACTGTCACATAGCCAAACAGCCAGTACCTCTCGCGGAAATAGCCCCAGAAATTCCTAAAGCTGTTTCAGATATTGTGATGAAATTGTTAGCAAAAACCGCTGAGGAGCGTTATCAAAGTGCTTGGGGACTAAAAGCCGATTTGGAATCCTGCCTGTTTCAGTGGCAAACATCTGGGGTTGTTTCTGAGTTTCCTCTCGGCAGCCAAGATATTTCTGACAAATTTCAAATACCTCAAAAACTTTACGGCAGACAGCGAGAAGTTGAAACTCTCTTAGCGGCATTTGAACGGGTGGCAGCAACAAATAATCGAGGCTACCGTAGCGACGATTCTCAAATTTCTGTCATCAAGAAAGAGAGCAAATCGAAAAAAGAAATCCCCTTGTCAGTCATGGCGAGAGGACAACATAAATCCCGCAGCGAGATGATGCTGATTGCCGGTTATTCCGGCATTGGCAAATCTGCAATGGTGAAGATTTTAGACAAACCTATTACCCGCCGACGTGGATATTTTATTTGGGGAAAGTTTGACCAGTACAAGCGGACTATTCCTTACTCTGCCGTTGTCAGCGCTTTTTCGGAATTGGTGCGACAACTGTTAACTGAAAGTGAGGCTCAATTAGCAGTTTGGCGCGAAAAACTCCGCAGTTCCTTCGGTCAAAACGGACAAATTATTATTGATGTCATTCCCGAAGTTGAACTAATTGTCGGTGCTCAGTCTCCTGTAGCTGAATTGGGGCCGACGGAATCTCTGAACCGCTTTAATTTAGTCTTTCAAAATTTCATTCGGGTATTTTGCCAGCCAGAACATCCGCTGGTCATTTTTCTCGACGATTTGCAGTGGGCTGATTCGGCTACTCTCAAGCTGATCGAATTGATGATGACAGATGAAGCTACGCAATATCTGTTTTTAATTGGCGCTTATCGGGATAATGAAGTTAGTCCTACTCATCCTTTAATGATGACTTTGGAGACGCTCCGAAATCAGGAAGCTATCATTAATCAGATTGCTTTGTCACCGCTGGGGGTGGAAAACATAACTCATTTGATTGCGGAGACTTTGCACAGCGATCGAGAATCTGTCAAACCGTTAGCTGAATTAGTAATCAGCAAAACAGACGGCAATCCTTTTTTTGTAAATCAATTCCTGCAAACATTGTATCAGGAAAACCTGCTAGTTTTTCACCCCCCACAGTCGGGGAGCAAGGGCGGCTGGCATTGGGATATGACTCAAATTGAGCAGTGCGCTATCACTGACAATGTAGTAGATTTGATGGTACAAAAACTGAGAAAACTGCCAAGCTCAACCCAGCAAGTTTTGCGTTTAGTGGCTTGTTTGGGCAACGAATTTGATTTAAATACTCTTTCTTTAATTCATGAGAAAGAAGCATCGGAAACTTTTTCTCACCTGTTGCCAGCTATTAAGTCGGGACTGATTCTGCCAACTTCGGAATTGGAAAGCAAGTCATTAGATTACGTGCTGTTTCCGCTATTAATTCTGAATTATAAATTTTTGCACGATCGCGTACAGCAAGCCGCTTACGCTCTGATCGACGACTCGCAAAAAAAGGCAGTTCACCTGAAAATAGGCAGGCAAATCCTAGAAAACACCCCGGCGGAATATCGCGCTGACAGAATCTTTGAATTAGTCGATCACTTGAATGTGGCTCGATCGCTAATTAAAGACGATAGAGAATTAATTGAACTGGCAACGCTGAATTTAGACGCGGCCCGCAGAGCCAAAGATGCCACTGCTTATGTTGCTGCCTTGCAGTATTTGACCGCAGGCATGGATGGTTTGAGCGCCGATATTTGGGATGCCCACTACGATTTAGCCTTTGCCTTGCACATGGAGCGGGCAAATGTTGAGTATTTAAACGGTTATTTCGAGAATTCTGAAGAATTTATTAATATAACTCTGGAAAAAGCGCGATCGCCCTTAGAAAAAGTAGAAATTTACAACCTGCTGATCGTGCAGTACACCCTACGGGCGAAGTACGAAGAAGCCGTTAAAGCCGGAATCCAAGCTTTGGACTTGCTAGGCATTGACTTGCCGCTAGACGGGCTACAAAAAGTCATATCCGAAGAATTTGCAGCAGCTACAAATATTTTAGCAGGTAGAGAAATAGCTTCCCTAATTGACGCCCCCGAAATGACTGTACCCGACAAAAAAGTTGCAGTCAAATTAATTACAAACTTGCTGACATCGGCTTACCTCAAAAATCCCGACTTGTGGAAAGTCAGCGTTTTAAAAGGAGTCAATCTTTCTCTACAATACGGTTTAGTACCCGAAGCTTCTCTTTGCTATGCTGGCTACGGTATGTTCTTAAACGCAGTTTCGGGAGATTACAAAGCTGCGTATCAATTCGGCTTGCTCTCGCTGAATCTCAGCGAAAAATCTGGCAATATCGGCTTAAAATGCAGAGCCTGTTCATCCTTGGTCAGTATTTTTTATTACTGGTTCAACCACATCAAAGATTCCCACGCGATCAGCAATGAAGGATATCAAGCAGCTTTAGAATCAGGAGATTTAGAGTATGCGGGTTATATCCTGTCCAACCGCATAGCTAACTCATTTTTTCAAGGTAAAGAAATCTCGCAAATTCTAGCCGACACGAGCAGGTATTTGCAATTCAGCCAAAAAACAAAAAATCAGCTCGTAACCGATATCTTATTAGGGGTAGAGTTAATCCTGCGTAACTTGAGCAAATTAACTCCTGAAAAGTTTGTATTTGAAAGCGAAGATATCAGCGAAGCTGAATACGTACACAACTGTCAAGCTCATCAAAATTTGTACTCGCTCTGCCTTTATCAGATTCGCAAATGCCAGGTAATGTACTGGTACGGCAACTTCAACGAAGCGCTACAACTAGCTTTTGAAGTAGAAAAACAGCTATCTTTTATTACCGGAGCGATACCCGCTACCGAATGGAATTTTTTCTTTTCTCTAACTTTAGCCGCTGTTTTCCCAAATGTTTCAGAAGACAAGCAAAAGGAATACTTGGAAAAGTTAGAGGAAAACCAAAAACAGATGAAAATTTGGGCAGACAACTGTGCCGAAAATTTTCTGCACAAGTACCTTTTAGTACAAGCAGAAATAGCCAGAATTTCCAAAAAAGATTCAGAAGCTGTAGAACTGTACGATTTCTCTATAAGTTTAGCCCAAGACAATGAGTTTGTCCAAAATGAAGCGCTGGCTAATGAACTAGCAGCTAAGTTTTGGTTGAGTAAAGGCAAGTATCAATATGCCAAAATCCACTTGCGCGAAGCTCACTCGTGCTACTTGCGCTGGGGTGCCGTTCGCAAAGTAGAAGATTTAGAACAGAAGTATCCGCAGTTGCGGGAAATGACGCCAATCAACGGAAGTTTTAACAACAGTCAAACTACCACAACTATTCATACTTCTACTGGCAGCGATGCGAGAGTGCTGGATTTGGCAACGGTAATGAAAGCATCTCTGGCAATTTCTAGCGAAATTGTCCTCGATAAGTTGCTGGCTTCTTTGATGAGAATCTCCTTAGAAAATGCGGGTGCTCAATTAGGTTTTCTGATTTTAGTCAGAGATGGTCAACTGTTGATTTCAGCTAAAGCGTCAGTCTTTGCTGAAGATGTAGCTGTGCTGCAATTTACGCCTGTTGGAGACTATCATGATTTACCTGTGACGGTGATTAATTATGTGGAAAGGACTCGCTCGGATTTGGTGTTGAGCAATGCGGCGGGTGAGGGACTATTCACAGCCGACCCTTACATCGCTAAACACAAACTGCAATCTATTTTGTGTACTCCAATCATCAATCAAGGCAAACTGATCGGCATTCTTTATTTAGAAAACAATTTGACTGTCGGAGCATTTACTCCCCACAGATTGGAAGTTTTAAGGTTGCTTTCTTCCCAAGTTGCTATTTCTTTGGAAAATGCTCTCCTTTACAACTCGGTTGAACAGAAAGTGCAAGAGCGGACGCAGGAGTTAAATGAAAAAAACGAGCGTTTAGAACAAACTTTGCGCGAGTTGAAACTAACTCAAGCTCAATTAATCCAAACGGAAAAGATGTCTAGTTTGGGGCAAATGGTGGCTGGTGTAGCTCACGAAATTAATAATCCTGTAAGTTTCATCTACGGCAATCTTAATCCGGCTAGCGAATACGTTAAAGACTTGCTAAAATTGATTGATCTTTACCAGCAGCACTATCCCGAACCTGCTGATGAAATCTTAGAGGAAATTGAAACAATTGAGCTGGAATTTTTGAGCGAGGATTTGCAAAAGCTGCTGGATTCCATGAAAGTAGGAGCGGAAAGAATCCGAGATATTGTGCTAAGCTTGCGGAATTTCTCTCGCCTCGACGAAGCGCAAATGAAGTCGGTAGATATCCATCAAGGCATAGACAGTACGGTGATGTTGCTGCAACCGCGCCTGAGAAAAGAGGGCGGGCGTTTGGGAATTGAGGTGATTAAAAATTACAGCACGCTACCCCTAATTACTTGTTATGCGTCTCAGTTGAATCAGGTATTTATGAATATTTTGACAAATGCGATCGATGCTCTCCTCGTAGCAAGAGATTACCCGGAAAACTCTCATCAACAGCCTACGATTACAATTTCTACAGAGGTGACTGACAGGAATTCTGTCATAATTAGAATTGCCGACAGTGGGCCGGGGATGAGCACTGAGGTGCTGCACAAGATATTCGATCCATTTTTTACAACTAAGCCCGTGGGTTCGGGAACTGGTTTGGGATTGTCTATTTCTCACTCGATTGTTGTCAGTTCTCATGGCGGAAAATTGACTTGCGTTTCTACACCCGGAGAGGGGAGCGAGTTTATTATTGAAATTCCGATCGCCCCCAGGCAAGTTTTGTAATCGGCCCTACTATCAAGCAACATCCCCAAATCAATCCCAGTTAGCAACCCTTAACAATCCGGCAACGCCTTGCATTTACTAAACTTTGAATTCGCAATTAAAGCTCGGCGAAAACTCTGCATTAAAGTCGATCGCTCTGGTTTCGACAAAAGCGCGATCGCCCTTTTGCAGCCGCACTGAGGACTTTTCATTACGACGAGGGATGCTCCGGCAAAGCATAAAAACTGTCAGATTTTTAATTAAAAAAGTAAATATTGTTTGTATCTTCATGATCGAACGGTAGATAGTAGATCATACTCAAATAAAAGTAATTTTAGAGCATGAAAATACGTCACTTCGGCAAAACTAAGGCGATCGGATTGCAGCTCATACTGATCGTGCCATTTGTTTTGCAAATCTTTGGAGCGGTCGGTCTGGTGGGATATTTGTCGTTCAAAAATGGGCAAAAAGCGGTAAACGATTTGGCGGATCGGTTGATGGATCGAACCAGCAGTACGGTGAATCAACATCTGAATGCTTATTTATCTATTCCGCATCAAGTGATTCGGATTAACGCCGATGCGATTCGGATGGGATTGCTAGATGTGCGCGATCGCCAAACCGTCGGTAAGTATTTCTGGCACCAAATGCAGGCCTATGACCTGACTTACATCGGCATCGGACTGACGACTGGTTATGGGGCCGGAGCCGCACGCTACGACGGCAAAAACGTCGTGATCGATGATTGGAGTCCTAAACCTCTAAACAATCTCCAAACCTACGCCACCGATGACCGGGGTAATCGTACCCGTATCGTTAGTGTAACTAATTGGAGTAGCTTTACTGAACCCTGGTACGCCGAACCCGTGAAAGCAGGTAAACCTATTTGGTCGCGGATCTATACCTGGAATTATCCCGGTCATCCTTATATTGTTGCCTCGGCGGGTCGCCCCATCTATGACACAAATAATCGCTTGCTAGGAATGGTTGGAGTCGATATCCATCTGTTGAAACTGAGCGATTTCTTACGGAATATAGATGTCAGTAGCTCAGGGCAGGTTTTCATCATGGAACGAAATGGGCTGTTGATCGCAAATTCTGCGAAAGAACAACCCTTTACCACCGTTAAAGACGAGATTCGGCGTTTGAAGGCGATCGACAGTCCCAATCCCATAGTGCAGGGAATTGCCAAACAAATCCAGCAACGTTTCAAAGGGTTTCAATCCATTTCTGGAGACACCGATCTCCGACTTAATTTTCAGGGAGAACTCTACTATGTGCAACTCACTCCCTGGCGCGACCAATATGGATTGGATTGGTTAGTGGTGGTGACTGTGCCAGAAAGCGAATTCATGGCACAGATTGATGCCAATACCCGCACCACAATCTTGCTCTGTTTAGCAGCATTGGGGGTAGCTTGTGGGATGGGCGTTCTCACCTCCGGCTGGATTGCGCGTCCGATTCTGCGACTGAACCGGGCGAGTGAGGCAATAACATCTGGCAACTTCGACCAAGCTGTAGAAGACAGCCGTATTCAAGAACTCAACGCCCTTGCCAACTCCTTTAACCAGATGGCAAGACAACTGCGCGAATCGTTTACCGCCTTAGAAAAAAGTAATGCAGAATTAGAAGACCGGGTGGAATACCGCACTGGTGAACTCAAAAACGCCCTAATTGAACTGCAACGCACCCAATCACAGATAATTCATAGCGAAAAAATGTCTAGTTTGGGGCAAATGGTTGGTGGAGTCGCCCACGAAATTAACAACCCGGTCAACTTCATTCACGGCAACCTCGTCCATACACAGCAATACGCCCAAGATTTGTTAAAGTTGGTGCAGCTTTATCAACAGCAGTATCCTAACCCTGCTGACGAAATTCAAATCGTAGCCGAAGAAATCGACCTGGAGTTCTTGCAAGAAGACCTGCCCAAAATGCTGTCTTCGATGAAAATGGGTACCGATCGCATCCGCCAAATTGTCCTGTCGTTGCGGAACTTTTCACGGATGGACGAAGCAGATTTTAAAGCAGTGGATATCCATGAGGGTATTAACAGCACCCTACTGATTTTGCAACACCGCCTCAAAAATAGACCGGAACGACCGTCTATTGAGGTGATTCAAAACTACGGTTCTCTACCCCTGGTGGAATGCTACGCCGGACAACTCAATCAGGTGTTTATGAATATTCTCACCAATGCGATCGATGCTCTCCTTGTAGCAAGAGATTACCCGCAAAACTCTCATCAACAGCCTACGATTACAATTTCTACAGAGGTGACTGACAGGAATTCTGTCATAATTAGAATTGCCGACAGCGGGCCGGGGATGAGCACTGACGTGCTGCACAAGATATTCGATCCCTTTTTTACAACTAAACCCGTGGGTTCGGGAACGGGTTTGGGATTGTCTATTTCTCACTCGATTGTTGTCAGTTCTCATGGCGGAACATTGACTTGCGTTTCTGCACCCGGAGAGGGGAGCGAGTTTATTATTGAAATTCCGATCGCCCTACGGCAAGTTTTGTAACCGTTTCTGGATCATTACCAACCCTGGCAGTATTCCAATGATGTCATATCAAATCTGTTAGCCTCGGAATTATTCATATCTCTATTCTCGACCTCTGCGTGAATCAGCGTCAATCCTTTGTCATCTGCGGTTAATAAATTATCTTTTTAAAACCGCAGATTAGGGCAGAGAAACACAGATTAACGCAGATGAATTAGATCTATTACTGTGGCGCCGAGCGTGATTTTTGGGTTCTTCCTTACTTGGTATGCTAAACTAACAGTTAAAATGCCAAGTAAGCAAACATCTATTTTTGTAATTTTCAAA
>NZ_JAUBOS010000001.1:390340-505947 GCF_036700365.1 Microcoleus sp. w2-18bC1 | reverse complement strand
TTACACAATCATTCTGCCTATTCAGGACGGCGATGTCTGAGGGGTGAAACCCCTCAGACATTCGCCAACAGTCTCTTGAAATCGCTGCTACACAGAAAAAACCTGCAAGGGTTAGGGAAACTGACCGATTAAAATCGCTACTAAACACACAAAACCCGCCTGGGCGGGTTGCATTAACTCTTAGGATCGCGAATTAAATAATTTACACTCTTGAAAGTGGGGAGTAGGGGTTGGGCGTCCCGCCCGCCCTTTCTGGACGGGCGGGACGCCCATCCCACAAGAACCATCAAAATTGTAAGTTATTTAATTCTCATTCCTTAGTCCGCTTGGAGTGGACTTTGTTTGTCTAGCAGCGATTTTCATCGCCCCTTCTAGCTTGTGTCGGAGCGATTTTCATCGCCCCTTCAACCAAACTATTGGTGATCGTGCGATGATTCATGGGATGATTCATGCGATGATTCTGCACCCGCGTTTAAAGGATGAATGCTGACAATTTTCCCGCCCATGCGAGTAATTCGCTGCATTTCTTGATTCATCCGATTGTAAGGCACAGTGATAAATGTACTCGCGCTCGATCGAATCGAATAATCCACATTATCTGTTTCATCGCTTTGGCGCAAGCCCACAACTTCATACCGAAAGCAGCGACCAGCCGAAGCTGTATTGCCACTTTTTCCAGCTACAATTTGACCCAACATAAGCTTCTTGGTAATTGGTAATTCTGACTGTTGACTGTTGACTGTTGACTGTTGACTGTTGACTAAAAGCTAGTAACTGCCAACTACCAACTGCCAACTGATACCAATTTTTTATGAGGCTGCATAGAATCTGATCCCCCTAACCCCCCTTAATAAGGGGGGGACAAGATTCTTCTCAAAGTCCCCCAACAACCAGGGGGATTTAGGGGGATCGAGATATGTGCAACTTCACATTAAATTGGTATGACTAAATTGGAGTAATGCTGGCGATTTTCGCGCCCAGGCGTTGAAATTTCTGCATTTGCGAGGACAACTCCTCAACAGGTACGATGAAAGCCTTGCTGCTGCGGCGCACGCTGGGATAGCCGCCCGTGCGAATTCCCGAAACTTCCACGCGCACCAGCCGCCCTTCTTTGCCGTAAGCAGCAGCGCCGCCGAAAGTGCTGCTGGGAGTTACGTTTCTGGCAGAAGGCCGATATGCCCAACCTTCGTTACCGCCGGAAGGCCCAACTACAGCCGTAGCGGTGTTAGTGCCGAGTTCGACAGCTAAGCGAGAGTTATTGCCTTCTAGTTGAGATGTATCGCTGTTTGCATAGCCGCGATACAGGCGGAACATCCGGGTAAAACCAACGGTTTTTTGACCACGCTGGGTGTTAAAGCCGCGGTAGTAAGGTACGATACTTTCGCCGAAGTTTTCTTGATACTCTACTGAATCGATGTAAGAATCAATATCAGCGTCGTAGCCTTGTGTTTGGTACAAATCTAAGTGTTCAACTACTTCAGATTCGTCGTAGGGAGCACGACCGAGCAAGTGTTTGTAGTTTAGTTCGATCGTCCGAGTTTGGAAGCTGTTGTAGAAAAACTTGGTTTTGTACAGTTCTGACTTAGCTACAGCCCGTACAAATTCTCGTACAGTCAAACTGCCGTCCCGCAGCAAAGACTCGGAACTGGTAAGTCGCTCGGATTTCATTAAATAGTCGTTGCCCAGCACCTGACGGTAAACCGCACGAATCACAGTTTCAACGTCGTCTTTGCTGTAGTTCGGGCGCAGTTCTACCTTCGGCGCATCGCTCAATGCGGATGTTCCCAGTCTGGACGCTGCTGTCGTAATCGCCACCAGATTTTCTCCTAAATTATTAATGACAAAAGTTTAATGCTTGGTTGCACTTGAAATTTTTAGGACTAAGGATAATATGCCTCAAAGTAGGGTGTGCACTGCACACCTTACCTATACACATAAAATTGAAGAATTTTTTATCCTTAGTCCTAATTTGCTAAAGACGTTTCAAAAAAACGTCAATACACAAACTTTAAGCTGTGGTAATACTTACCACTTTGCCGCCACGTTTGTTGATTTGCTGCAAGCGGCTCGAAAGTTGCTCGTAAGGCACGAGATATTCGGTAGTTGTCCGCCGCACTTGGGGCGAAAACTTAGCCGAACCTTGCATTGCGGTGACTCGGTAGAGTTGGTCGCGAGAACCGCCGGAAGTCCCGCCAAGGGCTTTTCCGGTGGAGGCCGTGTATATCGGCGAAGCCATATTTCTCGCTACTTCCCAAGTCAGCCGGGCTTGGGTTTGGTTTTGCGAGCGATCGCTAGAAGCAAAACCCCGGTACAATTGAAACATCCGGTTAAAACCGACGGTTTTTTGACCTCTTTGGGTCGCGAAACCGCGATAGTAAGGCACTATACTGTCGCCAAAATTTTCTTCATACTCAACTGAGTCAATATAAGAATTGATTTCAGCTTCGTAGCCTTCTGCATTGTACAAATCAACGTGGAAAGCAATTTCCGACTCGTCGTAAGGAGCGCGGCCCAACAAATGCTTATAATTAAGCTCAATTAACCGCGTTTGCGAGTTCGGATAAAAAAACTTTTTCCGATAAGTTTCGGAATGTGCAATTGACCGCACAAAATCTTTAACTGAAATCTGCCCTTGCATCAGCAGAGATTCTGCACTGGTAAGTCGTTCGCTCGACATTAAATACTCGTTACCGAAAACTTGGCTGTAAGCAGCGCGAATTACTGCTTTCGCATCGTCTTGCGTCCAGTGGGGGCGAAGTTCTACTCGTCCCGCTTCTTCAAATGCTTTTATTCCCAACCGTTCTGCTGCACCTAATCCCGCCATCTTCGCTTCTCCCTTTTTTGCTTTAAAAACTGAAAACTGCTTAAAAAAAGTATTTGCAAAACTAGGCTTCGATCGCAGATGCCCGGAATTCTAAACAACCGCTAACACTTAAGCTAACAGCAGCTTACAATTCCGGGCATCACGCAAATCTAGCTCAGAGCGTTGATTGCGTAGTCGATGTAGGAATTCGCTTCAGTTGCAGCGTCGCCACTCAGACCGTGGTTGCCTTTGATGTACTTGAGAGCTTCAACGTACCAGCTAGGAGACAATTCAAATGTCCGGTTGATTTCGTCAACACCTGCAATCAGGTACTCGTCCATTGGACCGGTGCCGCCTGCAACTAAGCAGTAGGTTACCATCCGCAGGTAGTAGCCGATGTCGCGAGAGCACTTGGCTTTACCGGTTGGGGTAGAAGCGTAGTTCGGGCCTTGCATTTGTTGTGTGTACGGGAATTTGTTGTACACAGCTTGAGCTGCACCGTCGATCAAGCGCTGAGAGTTGGCGGTCAAAGCTTTAGCTGCTTCCAAACCTGCTGCTGCTTGGCGGAAACGTCCGAAGGCGACTTGGAGTTCTGTGCTGCTCAGGAAACGGCCTTGAGAATCGGCTGCGGTTACTGCTTCAGTCAAAGGGGTTTTCATTGTTCTGGTTTCTCCCTAATGTTGTGTTGTTTTTGTACAAAAATGATTGTTTGCAAAAATGCGATGCTCGCTTCTTTACAAGAAAGGTTCGCTTGGCTATTTTTAGCCGACTGCATTGGCTGCGCGGTCGAAGTAGCTGCCGATTTCAGACATCAGCGAGCTGCAATCACCACGGGTAACACCGTTGGGGTCGTTAGCGATCGCGATCGCTGCTTCTTTCATTTTTTGCACGCCGGCTGCAACTGAGCCACCGGGAACTCCCAGAGCTTGGTATGTTTCACGCAGACCGTTCAAGCAGCGGTCGTCCAAAACGCTGGCGTCGCCTGCAAATGTTGCATAGGTGACGTAGCGCAAGATGATTTCCATATCGCGCAAGCAAGCTGCCATGCGGCGGTTGGTGTAAGCATTACCACCAGGAGCGATCAGTTGAGGCTGTTCAGCGAACAGGGTGCGAGCTGCATTGGCTACGATGCTGGATGCGTTGCCGGTGATGCGGTTTACTGCGTCAATCCGCTTGTTGGCGTCGGAAACCATGCTGCTGAGAGCATCTAGTTGACCCTGAGCTAGAAATTCGCCCCGAGCGTCAGATTGGGAAACCACTTTTGTAAATGCGTCAAACATGAAAGAACTCTCCTATTTGAGTTAATTGAGTTTGGTTGCGGTATAAAACCGTTAAGTTAAATTTGTTCAGGCTACGAGTGCCTGCAAGGGTTGAAATTTGATGCCAGCTAATCTGCTGGTCCCATCGATCTCTCCCTTTCCGCTACCTGCACTATTGTTACATTGCAACGGAGGTTTAAGAAACCTTAGAAAATTTTACACCTTTTATGAGATGCGACAAACCTTGTCAATCAGGGTTTTTGTTAACTTTGGCCTGTCGTTTCAACCCTCTGATAATCTTTATACAATGCTCGCTCGCCTTTGTTTATTACAAATTATTACAGAAACTTATCTCTCTAAGAAGGTAAATATCTACGGGGCAATTGCGGGCAAATCTCCTCCCTAGGGTAGATGCGCGAGGGTATCCATAAAGGAAGAGTTTGCTTCTCTTGCCCTGCCGTGGCGGTAGAAACCACCGGACGGTTCCGGTGGTTTCTACCGCCTTTGTTGGCTTTCTCTGGAAAAGCAGAATTGTTAAGAAGTATTAAGTAAATTAAAGTTTTCGTAAAAGAAGGCTGGGGAATAGGGAAAAAACCAAAAATTCTGCCCAATGTCAGGAGGCCTGCAAAATTCGGTGTGGGAAAAATCCAAAAGATTGTGAACCCCCTCGCCACAGCCTCAGCTTTTACCAGAACTATCAGCATTGAGTGACCAAACTCAGCCTTTGGAAGTTGAAAGACCGGGCCCGGTATTTCATAACGCGGGGATGCTTGGTCTGGGGAGTCATTGGACTTGACCCCAGCAAGCCTCTACTGTTTGTCCTGCAGCGGTTGCAAAAAAACTTGCTTCATCTATATATTGACATCCTCCCCGGCCGTACCGCAGGATTCCAAGAATCACTGCTTGGGCTTCCGTCAAGCTTATGCCGGGGCTTTAAACCCATTATTTTTGGTAAGGTGGATAGGTGCTATCAGCGGTAGGTCTACAAACGGCTCGATCGAGCCGCCAGACGCAGTGAAGTTAAAAGCTTTTTGCTTCCCCGGCATCGAACCGCCCAAAACGAGTCGCAAGTTAAACAGTTTTTTACTCAGAACTCAAAACTTAAAACTCTCTCACTGTAATCAGCCAGATGGATCGGCTGTAGCTGTCCGGCCACAACCACCTTTATGCCCCACGATCGATCGTAATTTATGTCTTCAAATTCTCCCTCTTCTTGGCACACCGTAGCAATTGACCAAACTCTCCAGCAGCTAAGCAGCAACAAAGACGCTGGATTGAGCAGCCAACAGGTGTCAGAACGCTTGCAGCAATACGGCCCCAACGAACTAGAAGAAACAGGAGGCCGCAGTCCGTGGTCGATTTTTGTCGATCAGTTCACCAACATCATGTTGTTGATGCTGATGGGTGTGGCCGTGATTTCGGGTTTTTTGGACTTTCGGTCGAATACTTTTCCCAAAGATGCGATCGCCATTTTTGCGATCGTCATACTCAACGGCATTCTCGGCTATTTCCAAGAGCAAAGTGCTGAAAAAGCCCTCGCAGCCCTCAAAAACCTCGCTTCTCCCCTAGTCAGAGTCCTGCGGGACGGCAAAACTTCAGAAATAGCAGCCAAGGAACTCGTACCTGGAGACGTGATGCTGTTGGAGGCGGGGGTAAAAATAGCAGCAGACGCACGCTTGATCGAATCTTCCAACTTGCAAGTCAGAGAATCAGCTTTGACAGGGGAAGCCCTAGCAGTAACCAAGCAAGCCGATCTAGAACTTCCCGAAGATGCTTCCTTGGGCGATCGACTCAACCTGATTTTTCAGGGCACAGAAGTTGTTCAGGGACGAGCAAAGGCGATCGTCACCAACACCGGAATGCAAACTGAACTCGGCAAAATTGCCGCCATGCTTCAGTCAGTAGAAAGCGAACCGACTCCCCTGCAACAGCGGATGGGCCAGTTGGGAAATGTTCTTGTCTCCGGTGCCCTAGCCTTAGTCGCAATTGTCGTCATCGGCGGCATGATTACCTTCCAAAACGGCAGCATCGGGTTGGATACCAGCAGGTGGGAAGAGTTGCTAGAAGTTTCTCTAAGCATGGCTGTGGCTGTGGTTCCCGAAGGGCTCGCAGCAGTCGTGACAGTTACTCTGGCACTCGGAACTAGGCGGATGGTGAAGCGAAACGCCCTGATTCGCAAACTGCCTGCGGTAGAAACTTTGGGCTCGGTAACAACCATTTGTTCTGACAAAACAGGTACTCTGACTCAAAATAAAATGGTAGTTCAGCTAGTCTCTACGGGCGACTGCACTGTCGCCGTCGCAGGCGACGGCTATGCGCCGATCGGAGATTTTACCGATCGCCTGACATCTGCCAAAATTAATAATTTAGAGGAATATCCAGAACTTGAATCTTTATTAATTGCCTGTGCAGTTTGCAACGACGCAGTATTGCAACAAGAACAGCAAGAATGGCAGATTTTAGGCGACCCCACAGAAGGAGCTCTGCTTTGTGTAGCCGGAAAAGCAGGCATTTATAAGGAAAAACAGTCTCAATTGCTGCCGCGGACGGCGGAATTTCCTTTTTCTTCCGAACGCAAACGGATGAGCGTAATTTGCGAAGTGCCCGGCCGATCGGGACATTCGGGATTTCCAGCAGTTGAAGGACAGCAGCCCAATTATTTGATGCTGACCAAAGGTTCTCCAGAGTTGACTTTGGAGCGCTGCAAAGGGATTATAGTCGGCGATCGAGTACAACCTTTAACCCAGGAAATGCGCGATCGCATCCTCGTCGAAAACAACAACATGGCAAGCGGCGGTTTGCGAGTCCTCGGGTTTGCGTACAAACTCTGGGAAAACATACCGCCCGAAGGTTCTGAGGAAACCAGCGAACAAGACATGATTTGGCTGGGACTCGTCAGTATGCTGGACGCCCCGCGCCCGGAAGTGCGGGAAGCAGTGAGGAAGTGCCGCAATGCTGGGATTCGGGTGGTGATGATTACAGGAGACCACCAGTTGACAGCAAAAGCCATCGCCTACGATTTAGGTATTGCAACAGAGGGCGATCGAGTTCTCACCGGTCAAGAATTAGAAAAGCTCAGCCAAGAAGAACTCAAACAGCAAGTCGAACAGGTTAGCGTTTACGCCCGCGTTTCCCCAGAACACAAATTGCGAATAGTCCAAGCTTTGCAAAGTTGGGGAAAATTTGTCGCAATGACCGGCGACGGCGTTAACGACGCCCCCGCCTTGAAACAAGCCGATATCGGCATCGCAATGGGGATTACCGGCACCGATGTCAGCAAAGAAGCTAGCGATATGGTGCTCCTCGACGACAACTTCGCAACGATTGTCGCCGCCGCTGAAGAAGGGCGAGTGGTTTATAGCAACATTCGCCGCTTTATTAAGTACATTTTGGGCAGCAACATCGGCGAAGTTTTGACAATTGCGGCCGCACCTTTAATGGGTTTGGGAGGAGTGCCGCTGACGCCGCTGCAAATTTTGTGGATGAACTTAGTAACAGACGGCGTTCCCGCTTTGGCCTTGGCCGTGGAACCGGGGGAACCGAACGTGATGAGAAAGCCTCCTTTCAGCCCGCGAGAAAGTATTTTTGCGCGGGGTTTGGGTTCTTACATAATTCGGATCGGGATTATTTTTGCAATTTTGACGATCGCGATGATGTCCTGGGCTTACGGATATACCACCAACCCCAACCATGTCGGAGATCCCGAGGCTTGGAAAACAATGGTGTTTACAACTCTTTGTTTGGCACAAATGGGTCACGCGATCGCAATTCGGTCTAACACTCAGCTAACTATCGAGTTAAATCCCTTCACTAATGTTTTTGTGTGGGGGGCTGTCATTGTGACTACTATTCTGCAATTGATGCTGATTTATGTTCCGCCACTGAGAGCTTTTTTTGGCACTCATTATTTAACGGGGTTTGAGTTGCTAGTTTGCTTCGGTTTCAGCGCCCTGATGTTTGTCTGGATCGAAATGGAAAAACTGTTTTTGCGCTTTTACAACAAATCTAGGAAATAGTGTTAACGGCTGACGGATAGCGAGCCATGTTTTACTATTACCTAAATCCCTCGCATTGGGCGCTATTTTCAAGAAGATCAGCCAGGGGTTTTAACCCCTGGCTCACAGCTAAAATCATCGCTATGAAGACTAAATAGATTGTGTCACGATTAAACATTTATTACTTCGTTATAATGTCATTGCGAGCGTTACGCTAGGCGAAAATAGCCATAGCAAAGGCTCGCGTTTACAACCCGTAAGCTGCGCCCTACGATTACTGTATTACCAATTACCAACTACCGATTACCAATTATCGATTACCACTTACTAATATTATGTATTTGAAAACGCTGCACCTACGGCAGTTTCGGAACTACTTCGATCAAAAGGTAGCCTTTGACGCTCCCAAAACCATTTTAGTAGGAAATAACGCTCAAGGAAAATCTAACTTGTTAGAAGCGGTAGAGTTGCTTTCGACATTAAAAAGCCACCGGGTAGGACGCGATCGCGATTTAATACTCGACTCAAAGCCGATCGGGCAAATTGATGCTACACTCGAACGTCAAACCGGAGCGATCGACTTAGCTTTAACTCTTCGCTCTGGGGCGCGTCGGACACTGAAGCTCAACGGTGAACCGCTGCGCCGCCATTTAGACTTTTTGAGCGTCTTAAATGTAGTGCAATTTTCTTGTTTGGATTTGGACTTAGTGCGTGGCGGACCCGAAGGAAGGCGCAATTGGATCGATCGCCTAGTCATCCAATTAGAACCGATTTACGCTCACATTTTGCAGCAGTACAACCAAATTTTGCGCCAGAGAAACGCTCTGTTGAAACGTTCTAAAGAAATCAGGAAAACGGAATTTTCCGACAGTTTTGACAAAATGCGATTTATCGGATCTGAAACTCCCGAAGACCAAAATATCGCAGAATGCCCAATGCCCAATTCCCCATTCCCAATCCCCAACTCCCAATTCCCCATTCCCAGTTCGGAATTAGCTTTGTGGGACGCGCAGTTGGCGACAGCGGGTGCTCGCGTCATCCGCAGGCGCGATCGAATTTTGGAGCGTTTGATGCCTTTAGCTCGAAATTGGCACCGTTCCATTAGCGGTTCAGCAGAAGTTTTAGATGTAAAATACGATGCTAATATTGAAGTAAGTTCAGAATTTATCGCTAAAGATAATCTCGAAGGAGTGCGGCAAGCGTTTTTAGAGAAAATTCAAAAAAGGGCGATCGCAGAACAGTTTCAAGGAACCACTTTAGTCGGCCCCCACCGCGACGACATTACATTTACAATTAACAATACCCCAGCTCGTCAATACGCATCCCAAGGTCAGCAGCGAACTCTGGTATTAGCATTAAAATTAGCCGAATTGCAGCTTATTGAAGAAGTCGTCGGCGAAGCGCCTTTACTGTTGCTCGACGACGTACTTGCAGAACTCGATCTGAGCCGCCAAAATCAACTTTTAGAAACAATTCAAGAACGATTTCAAACTCTGATTACTACAACTCACTTAGGCGCTTTTGATGCTCAGTGGCTGCGACAAACCCAAATTCTCTCCGTCGTTGCTGGACAAATCAATCGATTTTAGATTTTAGATTTTAGATTTTAGATTGACAAATTTTATGTTTCATGGTAAAGCTGAAAAAAAGTTGAGAAATTGGCACTATTAGCTCAATTCAAGATAGGATAAAGGTTAATTTTGATTGCCGCTTTCGCTTCCATTTTTCTAAACCTTATGAAGCATTACATTTCCCGTCTGTTAGCCCTAGTATTAGTTGTTGTCATCGGCGTAGCGGGCTGTACCAATGTTCCCGCCACTCTGAGTGGAGATTATGGCCAAGACACATTAGCATTAGTGAAGAGCTTGAGAACAGCGCTCACTTTGCCAGAGGGTACGCCGGAAAAATCAGCCGCTCAAGCCAAGGCTCGCACAAGTATCAACGATTTTTTTGCTGAATACCGCCGCGATCCCGCTCTTACCAAGCTGGCCTCTTTCACGACAATGCGGACGGCATTAAACTCTTTGGCCGGACATTACAGTTCCTATCCAAACCGTCCTGTTCCTGAAAAATTGAAAAAGCGTCTTGAGTCAGAATTTCAGCAGATTGAAGCTGCTCTTAACAGAGGAGCTTAATCTCAAAATTTAGGATTGAGGATAAATTTTAATAATTCATCTTGCATCCTTGATATTTGAGTGTTAACAATTTTTAGTAGAAATATCAACTGCTTTTAGCGCCCACTGTATCCAGGCGCTTTTTTATGCAGCATTTAGGGAAAAAATACTGCAAAAGGGTTTAATCGCGGAGTCTTGTCTTACCCGATCGCCCTTATTGGATTTAAATAGCCACCAGATAGAATTTGCATTGTGCGATCGACTTGTGCCATAACTAAGTCAACCGAAAAAAGTAGAAAATTTGTAGCTGCTTGTTGAGCGCGATCGCAAAAATGCGATCGCCACCCAATTTAAACTAGAAAACCCCATTCAATTCTCCCATGAAAATTGCACCAACTCGCATCGCGAATTTTCAACACCAGCGACGCTTTTTAAGTGCGGTAACTGCTGTTTTAACCAGTAGCTTCATCAGCCAGCTTGTTTGGCCGTTTATCGGAAATCAACCAGCTTTTGCCCAAACATTAGCCTATTGCCAATTATCCCCAGAACAGGTCAATCAAAAAGAAGACTTGCGCCGCGCCGCGCTGTCGGGAAAACCGGAATCTCAGCAAGCATATTTTGCTGTTTTGAACAAACACGCGCGGGAAATAGCAGAATGCCGTAAAAAAACTTGGCCCGAAACCCAAGCAGTTTGGCTGCGTTTGTATCCCTGCGATGTCAGACCCGGAGAACTCGATCGGGTATTAGACAAAGTTGTGAATAAAGGCTACAACCAAGTCTATGTCGAAGTGTTTTACGATGGTCAAGTGCTTCTCCCAGCAGCCGACAATCCTACGGCTTGGCCTTCTGTTGTGAGAAATCGCGGTTACGAGAAATACGACTTGTTAGAAAAGGCGATCGCCAAAGGCAAACAGCGAGGTTTAAAAGTATACGCCTGGTTATTTACCATGAACTTTGGCTATAGCTATTCTCAGCGTCCAGACAGACAGCAAACCCTCGCTATCAACGGTAAAAATCAGACAAGTTTAACAGTAAGTGAAGAGGCAGCAATTAACGAGGACTTCGGAGAAGTTCCGGGCAATCAAGCCTTTATCGATCCCTACAACCCACAAGCACGGCAAGACTATACTTTGTTAGTAAATCAAATAGTCAAGCGCAAGCCGCAAGGAATGTTATTCGACTACATTCGCTATCTAAGGGGCATCGGACCCGCTTCAGTTGCTACCAAAGTTCAAGACTTGTGGATTTACGGCCCAGCATCGCAGCAAGTTCTTTTGCAGCGGGCTAGCAATCAGCAAGGCCGAGATTTAATTCAGCGGTATTTGACTAAAGGATTTATCAATTCTAATGACGTTCAAGCAGTAGTCAAACAGTATCCAACTGAGCGAGAACCTCTTTGGCAGGGCCGAATTCCGCAGGCGATGTCAGTAGCAACTACAGCTACTAGAAGCCAGAATCCCGCATCAAGATCGGCCTCAACAACTCCCGCCGCTAACAAGCCAAACCCTACAACTCCCACACCAAAACCGACACCGACACCGCGGCTTCCCGATACCGGCATTCTGCAAAAAGACCTGTGGAAACTGAGCGTTGCTCACGCAGTCCAAGGGATTTTAGATTTTTTGGGGATAGCAATTCAACCTGCTCAAAGGATGGGAATTCCTGTAGGAGCAGTGTTTTTTCCGACTGCAAATCAAGCGATAAATCAAGGGGGATATGATTCGAGATTGCAGCCTTGGGACACATTTCCGGCTGCTATAGAATTCCACGCCATGTCTTACGGAAATTGCGGGGATGTAAGCTGCATTGTGCCGCAGGTGCAGCGAACAGTAAGTTTAGCGCCTGCGGGAGCAAAAATCATTCCTGCCATTGCTGGAGATTGGGGAAAACCTCTGAAAAATAGGCCATCTTTGGAGATTCAAATGGCGGCAATTCGCTCGGCGGCGCCGCAAATTAATGCGGTGAGTCATTTTGCTTTTGGGTGGCAAGAACCGGAGGATGAAAGGGCACGGCAAACTTGCCGATTGTAAGGAGATTATTTGTAGAGATGCGGTTCGTGGCGTCTCTACAAGAGGAGATTTGTGCGATAATATTTTAAAATGTTCCTTTCTGTTAGGAGCGGATAATCATTCAAGTTTTATTAGGACAAGACGGATTGTAATAAAAGTTAACACAAAGGAGTATTCCCTATGGTAAGTCAGCCCGAACTAGAACAGCAACTATCCAACCAAGATTCAATTGATGACTTAAATTTGAGTCAAGAAGAAGATAACGGTGATGAACCATATGAAAAAGACAAATTGATATACGATCCTGATGAAATTAATATTTTCACCAGAGAACCAACTATCGAGCAACTTCTAAGAAGAATCGACGAGGAAGCTCTTGATTTAGCACCCGACTTTCAGCGCTATGCAAACATCTGGAAAGATGAGGCTAAAAGTAGACTGATTGAGTCGATCCTGATTCGTATTCCATTACCCGCTTTTTATATAGATGCAACTGATGAAGATAATTGGTTAGTTGTAGATGGATTGCAGCGGCTCTCTGCTCTAAAGCAATTTATGAACGATAAAACACTTAGATTATGCGGACTAGAATACTTAACCAATTTTGAAGGTAAAACTTATGATGAAATTGAACGCAGATACCAGCGTCGTATTCAAGAAACTCAAGTTACAGTTTATTTGATTGAAAAAGGTACGCCTCCTGAAGTTAAATATAATATTTTTAAACGCATCAATACAGGGGGATTACCCATGACTCCCCAAGAGCTCCGCCATGCTCTAAACCCAGGTAAGGCAACAAAGTTTTTAGCTAAACTTGCTACATCTCATGAATTTCAGCAAGTTACCAAATTGAGTAATTTGCGTAAAATGCGGATGGACGATCGGGAATTTATACTCGGTTTTTTAGCATTTACGCTTACATCTTATAAAGATTATCAAGGTGAAAAAAGAAATTTATTTTTGAGTAAAGCATTATATAAAGTTAATAATATGTCTGAAGCAGAATTGCAAGCCATTGAAAAGAATTTTAAAAAAGCTATGGTTGCAGCCTGGGAAATCTTTGAAGAAAATGCCTTCCGTAAAGTATCTCAAAACCAGAAAAAAATCTTTCCAATTAATAAAGCATTGTTTGAAGTTTGGTCAGTTAATCTCAGTTTACTTAGCGACGAGCAAATTGATATCTTAAAGCAGCACAAGGAGCAATTGATTGAAAAATTTAGAAAGTATGTAGATAGCGATCGAGATTTTCTGACTTCTATCTCTCAGGCTACGGAAAAAATCGAGTACAGATTTAGGATAATTGAAAAAATAATTCAGGAGGTTCTGGCATGATTACTTCGCTGCACTTGGTCAACTTTAAACCTTTTGCAAATCAGTTATTGGAATTCAAAAAACTCACTTTATTTTCTGGTTTAAACAGCACGGGGAAGTCTTCTGTCATGCAATCGCTCTTGCTGCTGCGCCAATCTTACCAACAGGCCTTATTGCCAGAAAAAGGGTTGGCGCTTAATGGGGATTTCGTGAATATTGGTACTGCTCAGGATGCACTTTTTGAGGGAGCAAAAGAAGACTTTATTGGTTTTAATATTGTTTGGGAAAACAACAGCGAGGGGAAATGGCGTTTCAAATATGACAAAGAGGTAGACGTGTTGAAAATTGACTCGGAACCAGTTAGCTCAGAATTGTATAAATCAAATCTTTTTGGCAATAAGTTTCACTATCTTCAGGCAGAACGGATTGGGCCGCGCCCATTTAATGAAATGTCAGATTACCAAGTACGACAGCTCGGTCAACTCGGTATCAAAGGTGAATATACTGCACATTTTCTTTCTGTTAAAGGGGGAGAGACTATTCCTAATAGTAGTCTCAGCCATCCCAATGTAAAAAAATCCAAGACTCAACCTGGTGCACCTTTAGTAAAATCAATGGATTTAATCGACCAAGTTGAGGCGTGGATGGGTGAAGTGAGTCCGGGTACGCGACTCAAAATTGATGCCAAATCAGATGTCGATTTGATGAGTTTTCAATATTCCTATGGAGATAGCAATCCTTACCGGGCAACTAATGTGGGATTTGGAATTAGCTACACTTTACCGATTATTGTAGCGGCACTTGCATCAACACCTGGTACAATCATTTTAATTGAAAATCCTGAAGCGCATCTCCATCCGCAAGGACAAGTTAAAATGGGTCAATTATTAGCTTTGGCGGCTAGCGGTGGCGTTCAAGTTGTGATAGAAACTCACAGCGATCATGTTTTAAATGGGATTCGTCTTGCGGTTCACGGTGGCAAAATTGACCCGAAAGATGTTCAGTTGCACTACTTCCACCGTGACAATAAAGAAAAAGAAAGACAAGCTGTGACTGAGGTAATATCGCCAAAAATCGATCGCAACGGACGAATTGATCGATGGCCGAAGGGTTTTTTTGATGAGTGGGACAACAGCTTGGAGATTTTGTTGGAACCTGCGGTGGAAGGAGAATAAGCGATGGATTTGGAGATGGTGTTTAATGAACTGTCTGCACGAACTCTTGCTCCTGATATTTTTACGGCACGACAATGGATGTCAGAATTGATTAGGACAATGGTTGCAGCTAAAGGGTGTGGGCTGAAGGGAATTCGCATTCAAGCGGATTTTCATGCTATGATTCTTGCTGAAAGCTATCCTCTTTCTTGTTGGCGTAACGATCCTGAAGTTAATAAAGACGAGCGGACTTTTCTGAAAACGCTTGCAACTAAAACTCCTTTATCTGTTGATATTTCTGATGTAAGTATTAAAATAAAAGTAGAAGCTCCAGATTGTGAGTTGAGTTTACAGGGTATTCAAGCCGAAGGATTTAAAGTTTCTTATTACCTTGAAACATTGGCAATTAGTCTGAATTCAGAGTCATTGTGGAATAGCAGTCGCCTCAATTTAGAACTAATACAAATTGACGACAATGGGGAGCTGATAGAAGAAAGTGTAGAGGTTCTTCATGCTAGTCAGAAAAACCACGTTCTCGAACACGCTGATTGGATTAAGAAACGTCAGCAAACAGCGGTGGTTGACGGTTTGGAGCTTTGGAAACGTCGAGCTGAGTTATTCTCCAGCCTGGAATTTTGCGATCGGGTTAGCCAACAGATAGAAAGCCTTGTCGATCCGAAAATGTTACGACAAGTTGTCAGAAAGTTATTTGAGCTTGATGAATTATCCAAAAATTGGACAGACGGAGCGCTGGATTTGGATAATCTTCCTAGCAAGGTATCTCCAGAGAGCGAGTCAAGGCTTAAGGAGTTTAAAGAGCAACTAAATATTGAGTGTCTTGACGGGAAAAAGCGTATTTTCAGTTGGCACGTCCGCATGACACCGGGAGCTTGGCGACTCCATTTCTGCACAGAATTAGGGCCCGGAAAGATAATCATTGGGTATATTGGCCCCAAAATAAAATAATTTACAGCGAATTGTGTTCGCAAATCCCGATGAACAGACATCTCAGCACAATTAACTTACTCATAATTTCATCTGCGTTCATTTGCGTTCATCTGCGGTTAAAATCCCAATTATGCTAAACTTATTAATAACCATAAAAACATATATTAATCCTCATGCAAAAACTACAAGCAAGAGATATCAACCTCCGCTATCTAATCGATAACTTCGGCTTGCAGCGACTTCGCAACAGCGAATTTTTCACAGAATGGCAAGAAAACTTACCTGAAGTAACAGACTCAGAAAAACAATTGCTCGATCGCGTCCAAGACATATACTTCAACTTGGTAGACAACCCGCCTGTATTGGAAAACGCAGTCAAGCTAACAATCATCAGCCCCATTTTGTTTATTGCCGGTCTGTATGAGTCTCCTTTTCAAGTAAAAGCCGAAAAGTCGATATTCATTCAAGAGGAAGACGAAGGCAGAATCATTGAAGGCAGAATAGATATTTTAATTATGAAAGCAAACTTGTGGGTGACAGTAATAGAATCCAAACAACTTTCGTTTTCAACTGACGAAGCACTCCCACAACTACTGACATATATGCTGGCATATCCGAACCCAGAAAATCCTACTTTTGGCATGATTTCCACAGGTGCTAACTTCAATTTTGTCAAGTTAGTTAGAGGCGAAACTCCCCAGTATGCGCGATCGGCTGAATTTGTTATTTCCAATCCCGGCAATGAATTGTACCGCGTTTTGCAGATTTTAAAACGCCTGAGTCAACTTCCAGACTAGCAATAAAAGCCATTTTGAGTTATCTTTCAAAACAGACAATCTCTAATATCTCAAATTTCAAACTAATGCGAGCATGGTAAATTACTGGATAGTCGGCGCTGTGGCAATAGCTTCTGTCTGCTGGGCAGAAATAATACGAGACTTTTATCACGTCGTGTCCCATTATTGGGCACCCCTGCAAAAGCTGCACACTTGGCATCACCGCGTTTTCCGCCCGAATTTAACCCCCGTCAGCGAGACAATTTACAAGCAAGCACACTGGCGTCACGACGTGCCCGAAGCTGCGGCGATGATGGTTTTGGGCTTGTTGCTGTGGGTTGTAGCTTATTTTGGGCTACCGGAATATCACTGGGGCGCAGCAGCGGGTTGTATTTATACTTTAGGCTTTTTGTTGAGCGCGATCGCCCGGGCGTGCGGCATCAAAGGCGCAGACGAATTAACCGACATCACCCACCAACCCGGAGACTTCCTTACTCCCCCTGGCAAGTGGTTAGTTAATAAACCTTATCACTGGCGGCACCACTTCGACAATCAAAATGCTTACTATTGCGGTACTTTCACCTTAATAGACAAACTTATGGGTACAGCACTTTCTCTCAAAGGCAAAACTGTAGCCGTCACCGGTGCATCGGGAACTTTAGGACGTTTGCTTCTCAAACACCTGCACAAAGCTGGTGCAAAAGTAATCGCCCTCTCCTCGGGAAATGAGGAAATTACTTTGAATATAGACGGCGAAAATTTACCTGTAAAAACCGTAACTTGGCAAGTTGGCCAAGAAGCAGACTTAGCCTTATTGTTAGAAAAAATCGATATTCTCGTCATTAATCACGGGATTAACGTACAGCGAGAAAGAACAGGAGAGGCGATCGCAAACTCCTACGAAATTAACACTTTTTCCGCGTGGCGGCTGATGGAACTCTTTTTCTTAACAGTCCGTACTAACGAAAACATCGCTTGCAAAGAAGTCTGGATCAACACTTCCGAAGCAGAAGTAATTCCCGCTGTCAGTCCCCTGTACGAACTCAGCAAGCGCGCCCTGGGAGATTTAGTCACCCTGCGGCGGCTGGACGCACCCTGCATCGTTCGCAAACTGATTTTAGGGCCGTTTAAAAGCAACTTAAACCCGATCGGCATTATGTCTCCCGACTGGGTAGCGCAGCAAATTGTCAAACAAGCTCAAGCCGATGCCCGCAATATCATCGTGACAATTAATCCTTTGACTTTTATAGTTTTTCCAGTCAAAGAGTTTTTTGTTTCTCTCTACTTCCAAATTTTCAGCCGGAAAGCAGTCTCTTTGACAGATATAGAATTAGAGCGATCAGGCGTTGAAGTAATAACTAAGTGATATCAAATCCGGTTAAATCAACCTAATGCTTCTAGGGTTCTAGGTGAAGTACGAATGACTTACGAAGTACGTTCGGGCTTCACCTAGTGAGGGTACAGTAAGAATTGGTATTACTTCTTTCCTAGCAACTCTGCTCTCTTTAGAAGTAGTTTCAGCCTGCTTGGCCACATTTGCTTGAGATTCCAGCGATAACCAACGTATTTCAAATGATTCCAGGGGTTCAGGAAACCTGTATGAAGATTAACAAACTCTGGCTGGGGTTTACCGTTACGGGCAACCACAAAATAGGGTGGTTTGATAGAAGGATCGACGTGATTGAGGGACATGTACTCAATCACGTAAGCCCAGCGGGTTTCCTGCGAAACATTAGGTGTGGTACTGTGAAGTGTTAGCGAGGAAAACAAAACAATATCCCCCGCTTCTGCTTCAATGAAGAGTGGACTGTCAGGAGTTCCATCATACACAGCATAGTTACCTTCAACTTTGTGCGGCAGCCGTTTTTTGTGACTGCCCGGTTGTAACCACAGCCCACCATTTTCGGGGGTCATTCGGGTAAGTGCAATCCACAGTTGATAGTGATTATCCTTAAGGTTGCTATAGCCATTGTCCTGATGCCAAGGAAAGGTTTCTGCTCCTGGTCCTTTGGCTACTGCCTGATCCCACCGCACCCAGAAATTTGAACCAATGAATTGTGCAAGCAGTTCCACAAGTCGGGGTTGAGAGATGAAGTTTTGGATCTTTTCACTGTATTGGAATAGCTGACTGTGAAAAGTTAAGCTTCCTTTATTCAGATTATTGTCAATGTGCTTCGGATCGGCTTCTTTAATATCCTCGATCAGTATTCTCATCTCGGCTTCTGAAAAAAACCCCCGGAGCTTAACATATCCATCTTGATTAAACTGATCGACTAATTTTGTCTGTCCCATCTGCTTTACCTCTTGAATCAAGTTCTCGGTTTTAAACAATGTTTGGGAGAAATTAAAGATTTAGTTAAGTTGTAACGGAGACGAAGAAGTCATAGCAACAATGACTGGCAAACTCGTAACTTTAGAAACCCGCTTTCTGGGAGAAACCGGATTTCTATATCTAAAATTTTTTGCCTGTCAGCTTAATTACTAACCTCAGCCATTTCAATGACGCGACCATCGTAATCTTTGACCAAAAAATTCAGAGGCTTTTCCCGGCGAATTTTATAACTAATGCCGCGAGTTTGTACCCTCATCAATAGCTGATCCAAACAATCGCGATCGAAACAAACGTGACGCTGGCGATTTTTTTCCCCTGCACCGGCCCCGCTAATGATGTGCAGTTGGGTATTTTTCATCAACTGATACCACAAACCATCCGGACTCCCCAGCGTTTGAGAGGTCGTTGCCCTCCCGACATTCGGCGACAAATACAGCGGATCGATACCAGTTGTGCCCAAAGTTTGCTCGTAATTGTAGTAGTAGTGCAGCGGCACTTCTGCTACGGGCAAGTTTAGCATACCTTCATAGAACTCCCTCGCTTGTCCGAGATCCGATACCATCACCGTGTGTACCTTCGGAGCACTGGTGAGAAACATCCACATCGCCCCCGCATAGGCAGCCAGCAGCATCACCATAATCCCTTGAGTCGAAAACAAGCTGTCCAGGGGCAGGGACGGCAAAAAAGAGCTCAAGTACAAAGGCCGAAGTCCAAAATTAATAAAACTAACTGCTAGAGTCATGAATTATAAGAAAGGGTAAACAACGAAATTTATCAAGATTGCAGTCGCGATCGCCCGCGAGACTTAAACTATTAGCTTAGCCATCTATGTTAGCAAAAACTAGCGGTTAGGCCCTACCCGATGAAAGTCTTTGTCTACGGCACTCTCAAACCGGGGGAGTGCAACTACCTTCGCTACTGCGAAGGAAAAGTTGTGAATGCTTACCCCGCGATCGCCCGCGGTCAACTTTTTGCGCTGCCGATCGGCTATCCTGCGATGATGGCCGGAGATGGCACAGTCTGCGGTTTTCTCCTCTGTTTCGCTTCCTCGGCTATTTTGGACGATTTAGACCAACTTGAAGATTATCATCCGCTGCGGGAACCGACACACAACGAATATCAGCGACAGGAAATCGAAATCTTCGATCGACACCTCAAACCTTTAGGCACGGCTTGGTCTTACTTCATGTTACCCGATCGCGTTCGTTCCCTAGGAGGCATCTGGCTGCCCGACGGCACGTGGGAAAATAGGTTTTTCACCAAATAAGGTGGTTAATGCCGATGAGCTTACTAAATAGCCATTGCAGTGGGCGAAGGCGGCTCAAACCTGTAACCATAACCCCGAATAGTTTTAATAAACTGCGATCCAGTAGCATCAACTTCAATCATTTTCTTGCGAATCTGACCGATATGTACGCTAACAAGTTGCTTTTCTCCTGTGTCGTGGCAGTTCCACCCCCAAATTTTTTCAATTAGCTGTTGGCGACTCCAAGATTGACCAGAATGACTTGCCAAAAAATACAGGATATTAAATTCCAAGGCTGTTAACTTGATAATGCGATCGTTGAGTGTTGCTTCCCGGCGCGCTGAATCGATCGCGAATTGATCGAATACAATACGTGATGGAGTCACAGGTCTCATCCGTCTCAACACAACTTCTATACGAATTGCCAACTCTGCCAAACCAAAGGGTTTACAGATATAATCATCAGCACCGGCGGACAGGACTTTAAGTTTATCAGCTTCGTCTGTGCGGCTGCTGAGCATGATCACAAAAACATTAGTACGGCGCTGCATTTCCTGGCAGAGGTGATAGCCTGTAGTATCGGGCAAATTCCAGTCGAGAACTACTAGCAGTGGCTTTAATTTCTCAAACAATTCTAAAGCCGTCTCGCCATCTGCTGCCGAATCTACTTGATATTTATGAGTTAAAAAACGATGAACTAGAGTGCGGATGGAAGCGTCATCATCCACCACGAGAATCTTGGGAGTAGTATCAGTATTCATAACAAAAAAGTTTCTTTTTGTTGTCAATTTAAAGCTGGGAATTACAGAACAGCTTTAGTCAAGCATAAATCCCAGCTCGCTCCAAATAACCGGTAATTCTTCAATTAACTTAGCTTGGAGGTCAAAAGGCTCTCCCATATCCCAAATTTTGACTTCTAGGCGTTCGTTAAATACGGTTATTTCAAGGTTGATCGGAGTTGCCAAGGGCAGATTTTTATGAGCGTGGCGAACAGCATTTGTAAACCCTTCTATCGTAGCAAGTTTGCACTGCTGCAAAACTGCTTCGGGAATAGGTAGATACTCTAAACTGCTCGACCCACCATAAAACTTGAACAACACTCTTGAGGTCAGTATTTAGTTGAAGGTGAATAGTTTTAATGGGCTGGTTATAAGTTTGACAAGATTGGTAATTTCGTTGCTTTTGCCACCCCAAAATAAAGGCATTCCACAAATCAACTACCCGCTTTAAATAACCAGATTGAGGCGGAGGTTGGGGTGGTATTATACCTGGATGAAAATATTTCACAATTAATAGACAGTTTCGCTCGTCAGAAGTGCGTGTATAGCTTAGCTTATCGGCAATTTTGCTAATAAGTTTTATGCCTATTCCACAGGAGGGAAGATCATTTATACTATTTCTCATGTTGCTATCCTTTCTCATTATTTAATAGGTAATTTTTAGAGACACAACAGAATTGCATTCTGCAAGGTTAATTTTGCCTGATTTATGGCTGACTTTTCCCGTATGCCCTGCAGTTGTTGTCAGGATCATTTTCTCTTTGTTGCTGGGGTCTTGACAAACTCAGTTTGCGATCGCTAAACTGATCTAAAATTGACATTGACAATTAGAGAAGTAAATTATATAATGACGACCCTCAAAGCCTCTGAGGAGGGATTAGTAAAAATTAAGCAAGCGAGAAGAGAAAGGGGCTCGACAATAGAAGACCCCAAATGGTTAGTAGAAGCTAGTCAAAAATTAGAACCCGATCGAACTTGGACAGAGGCCGGCCCCTATGCCGATGGCCTGTCGCTGCCAACTTGGAGGCGCTTTTTAGCAGGAAGAGAACCCATTAAAGCTAATGCTTTCAAGGCTTTTTGTACGGTTTTGCAGTTGAATTGGGAAGAAATTGTCGATCGTCCTCCTGTAGCCCCCTCTTACCAAGGGAGGGTTGGGAAGGTTAGAGATTGTTGCCAACAGCCTATTGATGCGGTAGTGGAAGAGATACGGCAAAAATGCCACAGCAAAATCCAACAGCTTTACAGCAAAATGCAACTGTTAGATATTGCACAGCCCGTTGATGTCAGCAACCTCTACGTTGAAGTCAACATTTTGGAGGAAATTACCAGTTGGCAGCCGGGAGAAATTAGCGACTTACTGAGAGACTTCAACCCAGATGCGGATAACTTTAACCGCTTAGGTTTAGGTAAAGTACGCCAGAAACGAGTACCAGGATTGGATGCGGTGAAATATCACTCTAAACTGATGGTACTCGGCAAACCTGGTTCCGGTAAAACTACTTTTTTGAAACACATTGCCATTCAGTGCGATCGCTCAGAATTTGAAGCACACAAAATACCGATTTTTATCTCTCTGAAAACCTTTGCTGAAATCGCTAATCTTGACTTATTAGAATATATCAGCGACGAATTTGCCAGTTGCGGAGTTGAGGCGCGATCGCAAACTGAATCTGTACTCAGTCAAGGCCGAGGTTTGATTTTATTGGACGGCTTAGATGAATTGCCCGAATCTGATAGCGATGCAGTCGTCAGACAGATTCGTCAGTTTGTCCAAAAGTATTACAACAATCAGTTTATTATTACCTGTCGAATTGCCGCTGCTAAGTACCGATTTCACGACGAAGCCTTTACCTGTGTTGAGGTAGCGGATTTTACTTGCGAGCAAACCGCTGCCTTTGCTAAAAATTGGTTTGCAGCATTTTCCCAGAATCTTGAGGCAGGGAAAGCTTTAGCCTCTCAATTTATAGAGACGCTGACACTGCAAAAAAATCAGCAAATTCGAGAACTAGCAGTAACGCCAATTTTGCTTAATCTGACTTGTTTGGTATTCCAAGCCAAAGCAGATTTTCCATCCAACCGAGCCAAGTTGTATGAGGAAGGAATGGAAATTATGCTCAGAAAATGGGATGAAACTAGAGGCATTCAACGGGATGAAGTTTATCGAGATTTGAATTATTCCCGCAAACAACATTTACTTGCTTTTGTGGCCGCTATTACTTTTGAGCATGGCGATTATTTTTTTGAAAAAAATACTGTTCAGGAATTGATTGCCGACTATCTGGCTAACTTACCCGATGCCACAACTGACCGCGTTCATTTAGAAATGGATAGTGAGGTTGTCCTGAAGGCGATCGAGACACAACATGGATTATTAGTGGAGAGGGCAAGAGGGATTTATTCGTTTTCTCATCTAACATTTCAAGAGTATTTCACTGCTATAGAAATAGTTAACAATTCCGATCCACAAGTTTTGGAAAAACTGGTCAGCCACCTAACCGAGAAGCGTTGGCGAGAAGTCTTGTTGTTAGCAGTTGGGATGTTGGAAAAAGCTGATGACTTATTGCTGTTAATAAAACAGCAAGTTGATGCACTCGTCGCTGACGATGAGCAGTTACAGCAATTCCTACTCTGGGTCAACAAAAAATCCCTTTCTGTTGATTTTCCCTACAAACCTGCGGCAGTTAGAGCATTTTACTTTACCCTTGAATATCCCCTCCTTGACTGTGGCTTTGCCCTTTCTCTTGACCCTTATCTGAAAAAAGTTGTGGGACAAGCTCTGGAACAGGTTCTTAACCTTGCGCTTGAAGGTGCTCTTGACCTTGCCCTGAATACCGTCCTTAAGGATGCGCTTGAGCCTACTCTTGGTTACATCCGCCTTACCATTGAACGTACCCTCGTCCCTAACCTTGACCTTGTTCTTGACTGCCACCTTGTACCTTCCCTTAAGCCTGAACAAAGGCAAGCGATACAAGAACTTTTGCAACAACTGCCCGATCCAAAAAGTGACAAAGAGATATTTGCAAAATGGTGGCAAGATAACGGTCAGGCTTGGGATAAGCGATTAAGACAAATGATGATTTTGTATCGCGATCTGGGTCGCGTTTGGCAGTTCAGCGAAGAGGAGAAGTCATTGCTGAGGAAGTATTACAATGCTAATAAATTGCTGGTATGTTGCCTCAATAGCGGTTGTAACGTATCTCCTGCTGTGCGGCAGGAAATTGAAGGAACATTGCTGTTGCCGATCGCAAATCTGCAAAAAACCGATGACAAGTGCGCTCGCCCGGTCTAATTCCACTCGCTACCTACTCCGATATCAAGATGCGATCGCCCCACAATTCGTCATTCAAAGCCAGGGAAGTGTCAAAGGATCTATCCACCTTGAAAAACTGGGAAAAACGGCAAAAGCCCCCTTTTTTAGGGAGCTTAGCAACTGGCGTTATTGATCAAAACAGAAATTCTACTGCGCCTTTGGCAATGACTTTTGAGGGGTTGCTACACCAACTTTGGGAATATCCATGATCGGTGCATTCACCCCAAGCATCAAATCGTTGGGATTAACCATCTCCACCAGAGGCTCGTTTAAAGCCATAATCAAACCGTCAGATTCAGCAGGAACGGGCGATCGAGCAAACTGAGGAGCAAACAATTGGCGATCGCCACCGATACCGGACACCACCGCAACCAACAAAGCTGCGATCGCACCTCCACCCAAAATCCAAGTTTGTTTCGGCTTGCGTTCCACCCGCTGCAAAACCTTCGTCGCCAACTCCTCGGCAGATTGTTCCGCAGCAGGTACCGGCATTGCCTGAAAACTCTGCTGCATCATCAGCAGTCGCGAGTACAAACGCCTCGTAGTGGGGTCATTTGTCAGCCACTCCTCAACTTGCCGGCGTTCTGTCGCCGTCACTTCACCGTCTAGGTAGGCACTTAGCAATTCAAAGCGATCGCGCATCATAGTAGTTACATTGCCCTGGGCATAATTGTTGTTAACTTGAGTTTCAGCGAGTGAATCCCCAACACCTTGCTGATTCTGATTTTTATCCGATTCAAAGTTATTATTCATAATTTCAGACTTGCTCTAATTGGGGAATCACGCACTCGCTATTAGAATGATTTACTGCTTATTTATATTTTAAAAGAGAAGTTTTGATGTCACAGCAAACATCACCAAATCTTCTTAACCCACCTCTGAAATTACTCTTGCTAATTACCATCGAGATACTTTTGCAATTCCAACTGCAATCTTTGGCGAGCTCTAGCAATTCTCGACTTGACAGTTCCCAGAGAAACTCCCGTCATTTCGGCTATTTCCTCATAGGCTAAACCTTCAATTTCTCTTAAAATAATTGTCGTGCGGAATACTTCAGGCAAATCTGCGATCGCCACCCGCAACTGGTCGTAAAATTCTCTAGTTGTCAAATCTTCATCAGGCCCCGGACTGTCTGCCGGAATTTCCCAATCAACCTCGCCATCTTCCAGAGTACGGGGTACGTCCAGCGACAGCGGAGTTCGCACCCGTTTGCGCTTCCGCAACTCATCGTAAAACAAATTAGTGGCGATGCGGCTCAGCCAGCCCCGAAATTTAACAGGCTCTTGCAAACGGTTAATATTTCGGTAGACCCGAATCCACACTTCCTGAGCCAAGTCTGCTCGGTCTTGCCAGTCAGGGGCCAAGTGATAGAGAACCCTGTCTACGTGGGACTGATACCGCTTCAACAGTTCTGAAAAGGCCGTGGTCTCAGGTCGATTTCCTTCCTGACACCGCAACACCAAGTCATAATTAGAGAGTTTTTCGGCTGGCAATTGCACTCTTTGAACGGTCGCCACAACCGCAGACCAGGACACGGAAATAAAGTCGCTCATCGGTGGAATTGGCTCATCGAACATTCCACACTTTTTGACGTTAGGGGATCGTAACAAGTTCCCCTCTGCAATCTCCAATCTGAAATCTCAAATCTTAAATCCCTTGACTAATGCCCGACAACCTCGCACGCTCCAATACTAACCCAACTGCTAGAACCGTCAGCCCAATGTTCCTTTTTCCAAATCGGTACATTGTGTTTGAGCGTATCTATGGCGTACTGGCAAGCTGCAAAGGCTGAGTCCCGGTGGGGGCAGCCAACAGCCACCACTACGCTGATTTCGCCCACCTGCAAGTGTCCGACACGGTGGTGAATAGCGACCCGATTGACCTCGGCCCACTGGCGGCGGATTTCAGTAGCAATTTCCTGGAATACTCGCACTGCCATCGGTTCGTAGGCTTGATATTCTAGGGAAATTACTGCTTGACCGTCAGTTTGGTTGCGGACTGTACCGCTCATCATTACCACGGCTCCGTTCGCGGGGTCATCTGCCAAAGCGTATATTTCCTCTACAGACAACGGCGCTAAGGTAATGGCGAAGCTGTCTGATTCATGGCGTTGAGGAATTGTGCCGATCGAAAGTGTAGCGAAGGAGTTCATTGCGAAAGAAGTGGTGCTGGAGAAGTTAATTGATCTTGACACAAATCAAGTCGCGATGGATTTGTCTTACATTCTTGTCGGGGACATAGGGCGACTAATCTTGAGACCCATCTTGTAGCACTGCCGAGGGCCCGGCGCCATCGCCCCGAACTTCTGCACGAGTGCGATCGGCTACACTATGACTGACCAGAAGCAAATTAAGATTGTGCTTGAAGACGAGCCGGATGCTTGTTCGATCGAATTAACTGCCCATCTTGCTGTAGCAATTCAATAAATAAGTAGCAAAACAAGTAGTGTCATTCGCAACTCAGTACAAGCAATTCCCAACCCCAATCGATAACTTCGTTCCCTTTTTAATGACACAGTTAAGTTTAATTCTGCCCGGAGTTCTAATCCGCGTCGGCAAAATTTTTAGCAGCAGATGTAAACTTTATTTATTTTTTTGTTCCGGAAAGCTACATAAATGACATGATATACCTGTGCAGAGTTCAGGAACATTAGCCAATACTCGGCAAAAGCAAGACCTTAACGCCCTTTTGTGGCTTTTATGAAACATAAGTTAATAATTTGGGCTGTTAATTGAGGTTTTGACCTGAGTCTGCACCAAGAAAGGTTAACAACAATCACGAGGAAACTATGGAAGCACTAGCATTGAGCCACTCTTTTGTTGCTTATGAATCTCCAGAGTCCGAACTCCAAGTCAAGTCGTTAGACCAACTGGGCTTGAAAATTCCTAATTCTGCATGGATAGGCGTTGCAGGTATGGCAGTAGCCCTATCTGTTCTGAGTGTCGGTGGCGAAGCCCAGGCTGCAGGTTGCTACCGCAAGTGTGGCCATCGCGCCCATCACAGCCATCACAGCTACGCCAAAGTTGTCACCAATGGCGGCCGACTGAATATCCGCCACCGCCCCAGTAGCTGTTCTGGTGTAATCGGCAAGTTATATTATGGAGACCACATCAAATTGACCGGTCGTTACAAAAATGGCTGGGCCCAACTCAAAGGTGGTGGCTGGGTATCTGCATCCTGGCTTTCCTAACTCTTAACTAGAGCACTTGACATTTCTAGAAAGAGTTTTAATCGTTACCCGGCCATACTGGGTAACGATTCTTGTAAAGAGGCGATGGAGAGTGAAAATAATCAAATATCCGAAATTCATGACTAACAACTAACAGCCTAAACTTTACCGCCGCCGATTAGATAAAGTAATGCCATCCGCACCGCCACGCCGCTGGTAACTTGCTGAGATATCAGGCTAAACTGGGCATCGTCCATCAAATCCGAACTAATTTCCACGCCACGGTTAACTGGGCCAGGGTGCAACACCTTCACATCCGGCTTGCAGAGTTTGAGCCGATCGCGCGTAATCCCGTACAAAGAATGGTACTCTCGTAAACTCGGCAGCAAATGGTCGCTCATCCGTTCCTTTTGCAGCCGCAAAGTCATCACAAAATCAGCATCGGCCAAAGCCGGTTCAAGCTGCCAATGCAAAAATAATTTGCCTTCCCTACCATCGCCACACTCAGCAAACAACAGCGGTAGCAAAGTTGGCGGCCCGGCCAAATGAACCTCTGCCCCAGAAGCCGTTAGACTCCAAATATTAGACCTAGCCACCCGCGAATGTAAGATATCCCCCACCACAGCAATTTTTTTACCCGCTAAAAGTTCCAGCCGCGGACGTTCGGTATCTAACAGAGCACAAATAGTAAATAAGTCTAGCAAACCTTGCGATGGGTGTTCGTGCTGGCCGTCTCCAGCATTGAGAACGCTGACTCTCGAACCCAAGCGATCCATTTCCGAAGCAATTGTGCTCGGAACTCCAGCTTGTTCGTGCCGGATTACCATCAAATCCGTTCCCATCGCCAGATAAGTCTTAGCCGTATCCAGAATAGTCTCCCCCTTCGTTAGAGAAGAACTTCCAGGGGTAAAATTCAGCGTATCCGCTGACAGCCGCTTCGCCGCCAACTCAAAACTATTGCGAGTCCGGGTAGAAGGTTCAAAAAACAAATTCGCGACCACTTGACCCTGCAGGGCCGGCACTTTCTTCGTGCGGCGGCCGAGCACATCCCGAAAACTGGCTGCAGTTTGCAGCACCGTATCGTATTCGTCCGAGGTAAAATCAGCCAGAGTGAGAATGTGTCGCCTTGTCCAAGTCATACAATTTTAGATTTGAGATTTGAGATTTTAGATTGACTCAATCAGGACGGACGATGGGTTGGGAACTTGCTTGTACGCCCGCCCTGCTGTCGCCTTTGAATGTTCGATCGACATTTAGGGGTGGCGATCAACAGTATCCAACAATTTTTGATCGCTTTTGCGGTGAGTAGAGCTATAATCAGTTTATGTAGTTCACATCCCACTCTCACAGCGAACCCAGCGTCGAAGGTGAAACAGGTGTGGTTTACCCGCAGGAAAGCGGAAATTACGCTGTAGCAGCGAAAGCGCAGTAGTTGCAGTTTCTCCTACCCAAACTCAGCCTTGTCAAGAACAAGCCGAACGCAGCTCTTGCATCTGCCACTATGTGGAAACAATCGAGGTGGCAAACCTCCCACTGTCGATCGACAGCATATAGCGGGACATTTTAAAGATGATTAATTCTTTGAAGTCGGTCTTGACTCTTCAGTCCTGCTTATAGGCCCTTGTCAAAACGAACTGTGTTAAGATACAAGTTGAATATGTAGCTTCCCGACAAAAATCTACACGTATCTTGGCGAGACTGTTCTTGGCGAAACTGCGGTAAAAAGTGTGAGATCGGAAGTGGTAATTCACAAAATTTAAACAATTCAAGAGGTATTATGAGCCAGAAGGTTATACAGCCGATGGTTAAGTTCCAGCGTCAGGTGCATTCTCTTGTCACGTCTGACATTATCAAACCGACAGACAGTATTTGGAAAATTGCTCTGCTTTACGGCGACGAATGGCCGTACTGGAAACAGCAATTGCTAGAGTTTGATTTTTCTATGCAAGACCCCGTGAGCGAGTTGATAGCTGTAGAAGCTTGGGACGAAGAATAACAGAGAAGACGGAGGACTGGGGTGTCGGAGAGAAATTTCGAGGCGATCGGTAAATTTTCTTTCATAAATTTCTGTTGCTAAATTCTTCCCTCTTCCCTCTTCCTAATCAATTCTGACTTTTGGCTTTTGAGTTTTGAATTCTGACTTCTATTTAAAGGGAAGCTGCTAAAGCTCGAGCTAATTGTTGAGCAGTTTGAAAACGATCCCCAGGCTTAGCTGCCGTGGTTCGCAAAATGGTGTCCCGCAGCTTGGGGGCGATCGTCGGAATATTTTCGATCTTAAACCCGTAACCTCCAGCTATTTTCCCGTAAAAGTTTTGAGGGCTTTGGGCCGTCAGCAAAAAAATCAAAGTAGGCCCAATGGCATATAAATCCGACTGAGGGAGAGGCTGTCCCCGGTCTTGTTCTGGTGCGGTGTAGCCTTCAACGCCGATGCGAGTCCCTGGTGGAGTGCCGATTTCTTTAACGGCTCCAAAATCCAGCACTGTAATGCAATTGTCGCGGTGGCGCACCAGCAAATTAGCTGGTTTAATATCCCGGTGGACGATCGGGGGTTTTTGAGAGTGAATGTAGTCCAAAACCTCACAGGTTTGGATCATCCACTCTATTGCTTGTTGGGGAGCAACTGGCCCGCGGTTATAGATGCGTTTTTCTAAATCCTCGCCGTGGAGCATTTCCATCACCAAGTATTTTTTACCCCCTTCCACAAAAAAGTCAAAAAACTGAGGAATTCCCGGATGGTGGAGGGCTTTGAGAGTTTTAGCTTCACGTTCAAACAGTTCTTGAGCTTTGGCGATTTGAGCCATATCAGCATTCATTTCCTTGAGGACTACCAGAGAAGCAGCGGGGGAAATTCCGGGTTGTTGAGCTTTCGCTTTATCTCGATCCCAGGCTAAAGTCGTTGTCCCCATACCGCCTTGGCCCAAAGTTCGCAGCACTTGGTAGTGACGCACCGTGCGATCGACTTTAATCGGTTCGCCGCAGTGGATGCAGAATAAATTCCCCGGCGGGTTTCCCGCATGGGTACACCTCGGGGTCGCGAGATTGACAGTGGGGTTCGCCTCAATTTTGCCGCCAAGTTCAATATTAATAACTTGGAAATGCAGAATAGGGCCGCCTCGTGCCAACTGGATCAGGGCACCGTCGGATATCCAACCCTGAGACATGAGAATACCGTTTACCAAAGTGCCATTTGTCCCCGAATTGACTAAGTACCACTGACTGGATCTCCCGTTATTAACTCTTTGCAATTCCAGATGTTGCCGCGACACTAGAGCATTGGGGATCACAACGTGATTGTCTGGAGAGCGGCCGATGCGAATAATGGATTCGCTCTCGAAACTCCACTGTTGCAGGGGGGTCTGTTTTTCTGGATCTAAAAGAGTCAGCAGCATTTTCGATTGATGTGGTTGAACTCCCTGATGTGGCAGTGAGAGTTGGCGGAAATTTACAGATTTGGGGCGTAGGGCTTTAAAAAATTAGAAATTAAAAATTAATTATGAGCTTCAGACGTTTTTTTCAGGAAAACTTTATAATATCCTGATTATGATTAAAGATTTCATAAACAATAAGTGATCAATAGTTTTTGGGGAACAATTATTCGTAAAAATTCTGAGGAGTCGATCGCTCCTTAAAACACAGTCTATCAATTTAAAAATTGCAACAACAAAAACTAGGTAAACAATCGCTAAACTTTTACGTAAATTTGATGTAGCAGCAGATTGTGATGTCAGCCCCACATATATATGTAGAGCAGACACTTCCCACGTTGCCCCGATAGCGATCGAGTATAAAACAGATTTCGCATTAGCCAGCCTGCGGACTCACTTCATTTTAGTGGATTTTTTTTCATTAGACCAACTATTTTTGTAAGTAAAAGCTCTTTCAACTATGATGAATCCACTTACTCTCAAGCAACTTTTTCCGGTAGATTCCCTGAACAGAGTCTCAAAATTAAAGCTACGGATAAATGGTTGGTACTCTACAGCTTGTCTGCAATAGTATGGGTCTGTAATCAGTTTTTGATCACTCAAACCGAAGCTGTTTTAACACCAGATAGCTAAGAACAGAGCGAGCAGTAAAGCCTTGCCCGGAAACGGCAGAAGCTGTTTTTTTCTCTGCAAGAATTCCAGGTTTAGCCCAGGGCGTCACGTAGGAAAGACGCCACCTTTGAAAAAGTTGGCAGCATCCACATTCTAAAATCGAAATGCGCCTACCTGCGCCCGAATGATAATTGCCGTGATATTGTCGTGACCGTTGCGTTTGTTACCGAGTTCAATCAACTGGGTAACTCCCTGGTCGAGATCAGCTTGGGGATTGAACAGGGGTTCGAGAGTGTTCTGCCAGTGACTTTCCAACAAATCATTATCTGTCAGGCCGTCGGAAGCCAAAATTAATAAGGTATCTTCGCACAAGTCTAAAAACTGCACGTCAGGCTTGAGAAAATTACTGTCTCGCGGGCCGAGGGCTTGAGTTAGTTGATAGGCGTCGGGACGAGCATAAGCAGTTTCCGGGTCAACTCCGCGCTTAATTTCGCGCTGCCCGACTTCGTGGTCTGAGGTGATTTTTTCTAGGGTTTGTCCCTTTCTCAGTCGGTAGAGGCGGCTGTCGCCGACGTGGGCAACGGCGAAGTGGGTGTCTTGAACTAAGACTGCGACTAGAGTTGTGCCCATGCGGGCGCTGCCGGAGCGTCCGTCCTTTTGATTGATTTCAAAGATGGCTTTGTTGGCTAGCAGCACTCCCTCGCGAATGGTGTCTGCCGGAGGTAGTTGATTTTCCCAACGGGTTTGAAAGAATTCTCTGAGGGTTTCAGCCGCTAGTTGGCTGGCTACTTCTCCGCTGTCGTGTCCGCCCATGCCGTCGCAGAGAATGTAAAGCCCTTTGGTTTGAAAAATGCGACCGAAGGAGCTTTCGAGTTTGTTGAGCTGAGTCCAGATGCTGAAGAAGTCTTCGTTGTGGTCGCGCGTGCGGCCAACATCGGTGAGACCTGCGTCTTCTAAGCTGTAAATCTGAAGTGGCATGGGCTGGGTTAAGACCTCGCCCACCTCGGGGGGCGACTCGTCGGGACTGCGGTAATGCCTGTGTGTCGGGGTTGAGCTTGGTGAAGGTGCGGGCTGGAGTTCGAGGGGAACTGTTTCTAGGCGCGATCGCAATTCTTCGATTGTGTTAATCTCGCCTCTGTACATTTGTTGCAGCAGTTCGAGCAAGGCGCCAAACTGAGTGCGATGATCGGACTGGCTAAATATCACCTGCCACAATTGCCCCAAATCTACCAATTGCAGGTTTGAGCCGGCGGGTTCGGGATAGAGGTATTGCAGCCGCAAAGAAGCCAAGGAAAAGGAAGAGTCGGGGTTGACTCGCAAATTTGTCAGTTCCAACAAGCTTTGCCGACAGCGCCAGGGTTCTAGGGCAGCCCACAGTTCTGTCATTTCGTGCAGCCAGTATAAAATTTGCTGGATGGAAGTTTCGGGCTGATTCCACCGTTCTACCAGCAGCGGCCATTGGGAGCAGTCTTCTAGGAGCAGGACTGCCTGTTCGTTGTCTGACCAGCTATCGTGAATGACTGGCAGGTTTTGAGAGAATTGCCACCGGAGTGCCAGGTAAGGTTCAGCTATGCCTTGGCAAAGCTCTGCTAAGGCGGGATTGGTTGAATTTTCTCCGCCTTTGATTGCTGCGGTATAGGGGGATGTTCGTCTGGCGACGCTGGCAGAGTTGGCTGCTAGCATGGCTTTGAGGGGTGACATTTCCAGTGGCTGACAGTCCAATACTGTTACTTCTACTGTGTCTGAGCGTTTTCTCGGCGGCACGGTTTCTAGGAGTTGGTAGCGCTGCTGAGTGTCTAAATAAGCTCCGGCTGGCTGGGAAGGGATTAAATATTCTGAATTGGGGATGGGGACTTCTGGAGATGGAGGGGAGGTGTCAGCTATGTTTGGGCTGTGGGGGTTCTCGGTTGCTTCCTGGATTTGTTGAGGCTGTGGTGCGGTTGTAAAATTGTGTTCAGATGGGGTTATTTCGCGCTCTGGTGCTGTAGTAGAGCTTTTTTCTGTTGTTTGCAAGGAGGCTGGTGCGATCGCCCCCACGGCTACCACAGCGTCTATTTCTGCGCTGCTGAATTCGGCGGCTTCGGTCTGTGGAGAAGTTGGTGCGACTGCTGTTTGGGGTTCGGGTGGGGTGGTGATTTCCGTTTTAATGGCGTCTGTGATTGGTTCAGGAGAGTTTTGGGGCGATGCGATTTCTGGAACCATCTCTGGTTTTTGCGGAAACTCGGCTGGGGGTAGGGTTGACTCGTCTGGCTCGACTGCTGGAAAATTCGATCGACCGCAGATAATGGCCCGCCACACTTGACCTGTTGCGACGCCACAATTCTGACATTCTTTGGCGCTAAAAGCGACTTGGGCACCGCATTCGTGGCAAGGTTTGTAAATTAGGGAATTTCCGCACTGTTGACAAAACTTGTTTGGATTGGGATTTTCAAATTGGCAGCGGGGACACAGAAGCATAGGGGTTTTAAATGAGAGATGGGCGAGCGAGTTTGGCGGTGGGGAGTTTTGGGTTTTGGGCTGTGAGTTAGGAGTTATGAGTTTTGGGCCTGACTCGCAACGGATAACTCGCATTGCCCTATGCCTTATTTTATCGGGATGAATTCAGAACTAAGATATTTCTTAGAACTGAGATGTTGCCTCCGTGTCAGGAATAGACCTCTTAAGCGAGACCGACAAAAATTTCTCTCGCTTCAGGAGACCAAAAGCCAGCCCCACCAGTGGTAACAGCGTGTGTAACCCATAAGCAAAGTTATCTCATGAGTGGAACGGGCCGGAGATTCCGTTCTTAACAATGGTGCAATATCTCAGTTAGAAGGGAATTGCTATAGAATCTTCTTGGAAAACGGTTTCTCGCGCGATCGACAAAATGGTCGAAAGGGGTACTTCACAGAAATATTTCCGCCGGAATTGTTCTTCGGAGACGGCTGCTAGGAATTGCGATGCAAAACGGGCAGCAATCGGGGAATTTGGCACTGAGAATTGAAGGGATTGGCTATCTAATAAGGGTTTGGGGATTTGATCGGGCGCGTCTTGACGCTGTGCGGTTTCGGGTTGTCTGGTGATGTGGAAAGCTCGATCGCGATAATTGATTTTAAAACCGAGATATGTTAGGGTTTTGAACCCTAGTTGCAGCGATGTGTCGCTGATACCTAGTTTTTGGCGGAGTTGTTGTCTGGTGACGGGTTTGTTGGTGCGGCTGAGGTATTTGGCGATGCCGATTAGCTGTTGGCAGATTTGCTGTGGGGGTACGAGTGGAGGTAAAGTATAGGCGATCGCGAGTTTTTTCTGAGTGTGCTGTGCTTGCCGAAACCAGATCCGCAGTTCGTCCCAGCTTGCGGGGCATTCTTCGAGGACGATCGAGTTTTCGCGATCGACCTTTTCGGAATTGTAAACTAGATTGTCGATCGGCATTGGAGATTCTAAGTTTGTGCTAGCAGCTAACAACTCTTCATCGTTATTTCTATTGCGCCAGTCTACGATCCAATCTATTTTAGTCTGAGAATTTATTTGGCTGTCTTCCGTGCGTTCCCGTAGTGCTACGAGGCGCACTTCATACCGCGATTTGTAAGTATTAAAATCTAGTTCAACCGTAACATCGCAGCGGCCTTGGGGAACTTCGTTTTGATTGTGTCCCCACCAAATGCCGGGAAATCCCGTATCGGTAGATTCATCCCTAATTGTAAATTCTGTTTTAATATATTCTATTTTTTGCCCTTTCAAATCCTTAATTTTTTGATTCCAGAGATTGTCAAACCAGCAGTTTTCAATCAGCAATTTGGGTGCGGGGTTGCCCATACCGCACGGTTCGAGCAATTTTAGTTCTTGAAATAAGTCTTTGCCTAATTCGGAGACAGTAATTTTTAGGTCTGCTTCAACGGGGGCGGCTGTTAAACTATCGGTGCTGTACTGTTGCCGCAGTTGCTGATTTACCGCATCGGTAAAGAGAGGGATATTTTCAACTGCGAGACTTAATCCGGCGGCGAAGGGATGACCACCAAATCTGTGCAATAAATGCGCTTGGTCTTTGACTAATTGGTAAAGGTCAATTTGATTGGCGGAACGGGCGGAACCCCTGGCAATTTTGGATGGGGAAAGTGTTGGTGATTCTGAATCTAATAAGGATGTAAATTGCGTTTCCGGGGAATTTTTATTAATTTGTTCACTTCCTTCTGTGCTGAATAAAATCACGGGCCGGCCATATTCTTGGGCGATTTGTCCCGCTACTAATCCTAATACTCCTACGGGCCATTGAGGGTCGCTGAGGACGATGACGCTAGTAGTTGAGAGGTCGAGTTTGGCTAATTTGGTGGCGGCATCTTTGGCAACATCTTTTTGTAAAGATTTGCGCCGGGAGTTGGCAATTTCGGTTAAATTTGCTAGTTCTTCGCAGCGTTTTTTGTCGCGGCTGGTGAGGAGTTCTACGCAGAAGCTAGCGTCACCTTGAATGCGGCTGACGGCGTTGATTCGGGGGCCGAGCCCGAAGGAAATGTCGGTTGGGCGATCGCCCGATCTTTTGCACAGTTCGAGCAATTTTGCAACTCCTGGGCGGGTGGGATTTGTGAGTTGTTTTTGCAGTTGTTCGATTCCGAGTTGTGCTAGGTAGCGGCAGTCTCCTGTGAGTTGGACTAAATCGGCAATTAAGCCGATCGCTACTAATTCTAATAAATCTGCGATCGGGCGCTGCGGAATATCCGGTAATGTGTGATATAGTGCTTCAACTAATTTGTAAGCTACTCCAACTCCTGAAAGGTTAAATAATTGGTGGTTTGGGGGGAAGTAGCGGGGATTGATAATGGCTGTAGCTGGCGGGCGAGCTTCAGGTAATGTATGATGGTCGGTGACAATTGTATCGATGTTTAAGCTGGTGGCGTATTCGATTTCGGCGATGTTTGTACTGCCCGTATCGCAGGTAATAATTAAGCTAATTCCCGCTTTTGCTAAGGCATCTATTCCTGGGATATTGAGTCCGTGAGATTCGGTTAAGCGGTTGGGAATGTAATAAGTTAGTTGGTCGTTTTGAGCAAAAAATTCTCCCAGTCCGTCCCAAAGTACGGAGGTTGAGGTAATGCCGTCGGCGTCGAAATCTCCCCAAATAGCGACTTTTTCGCCGCTGTTTCGTGCTTGCTGGATTCTTTCTATCGCCCAGTTCATTTCTAGCCCGAATTCAAAGGGACTTGCTGGTTGGTAAAGTTGGGGATTTAAGAAACCGGGTATTTGTTCGGGGTTGTGAATTCCTCTATACCACAGAAGTGTAGCGGCATAGTTTCCGGGTAGTTCGGGTGCATGGTTTCTGACAGCTTGGAGCAGCCAATCTGGGGGTTCGGATAGGGGTTGAGTTGGTAAATTTTGAAGTAGTTCTGTCATTCGATTTTAGATTTTAGATTTTAGATTTTAGATTGTGACCACAGATGAATCTAGGGGCTTGTTTGTATGTTAAATAAAACTTAAACCGAGTAACTGGTAACTGGTTTTCAGGCAGAGCCTGGGAACCCATTTCCAGAGGCTCTGCCTCACTTACGATCGGGAAAATTGGAGGCAGAGCCTAGTAACGAGTAAAATATGGGGGCTTGTTTATATATTAAATAAATATTTCGTCGATTATAGCAAGATTTGGTAGCCAATCTGTGGGAGTTTCTGCGAGAAGATCTGCTGAGGGAGTTTTTGTGTCTGTTGTGCGGTTGCAGCGAGTGGCAAATTGACAGGAATCGCAAAGATTGGAACTAATTTCTACTTGGGGTAAGAATTCGCCGCCTTCGGTATAGCGCTGTCGCCAGTCGGTTAGCTGCTGTAATAGGTGGGTTAAATCTTGTTTGGTGCGATCGTGTTCTGTTTGGTTGTAATAAAACGTGAGTTTTTGCGGCGGTTCTTCTCCTTGCAATTGTACGAACCAGTATGTCATAGAAACTTGTTCGGGGGAATAGTCGCTGGTTTCTACTAAGACGTATAAATAGAGGCGAGTTTGCCAACTTTCGGCTATCCATTTTGATTTTTGAGGGCGGGGATAGGTTTTCCAGTCGAGAATTTGGGCGGCGTTTGGTTCGGCTATTAGCAAGTCATAGATAACGGTGAATAGGTAGTCTTGGAAAATTAGGGTGCGGGGGTGTTCGGCTTGGCGGAAAATTCTATCGCTATTTTCTGAATTGGCGAAAAGTTCGGGTGCTGTGTTGATAAATGCTGCTACACAGCGTCCCAGTTCGGGGTCTTGTTGGATGATGAATTCAATGGGAAGTCCGAGTTCTCGCTGCTGCATTAATAGGTGAAAGTGGCTTCCCCATGTGAGTTTTTCTTTGTGTTCTGGGGATGCGGTGGTGGCGAGTAGTTCGAGGTAGCTGTGTTGGAATTTGCGGGGGCATTCTTCGAGAATTTTGAGTTGGGTTTGGGAGAGTCGGAGCATTTTTTTATGATTTTAGATTTTATATTTTTTGGGCTGGTAAGCGAGGCTATTAATCTTTTTTTGACCGCAGATTGAGGCAGATGGACGGAGATGGACGCCGATAATTTTGATCGCGTTTTTAGAGGAGAGTACGCGCGAGCGTAGCTATCCCGTAGGGAATCGCACTTTTTTCCAAGTGCGATCGCTTATCCTTCACCCCAAGCACTTAAAAACTCGACTTGATTGTACATTTCCTCTGCGGATTTACTAGCTATAATTTTTAGCAAGCGACGCAATTGTTCCCCAACTGAATAATTCTGCTGTCCCAAGATTATCCCCATATGTTCTTCCCCTTGCGTGCTAAAATTAGTATGCAATCGATAAAAATCCCTAGTATTAAAACTAGAGGTTACTCGATGATTTTCATGAGCCCAATACAAAATTTCTTCATCGCTGCGAGACAGCATTCCTATTTCTGCCACAGAAATAACATCAACACTCCGCAGGCGTAGAGCATCTAGCAGAGCCGAATTCATCGCATCTTCGTCTAGCAGCAGTAGAATAATGCTCATGAATTTGTCTTGAGGTTTTTGTAGTGTAACTCTGCTAACTGTTCGTAAGCTTCTTGTTCCTCAGCTAAATCTGTATCAATCTCTTCTCGATTAGCATGATAATACGTTAAAGCTGCATAAACTTGTGCGATCGATAAGTGAGTCATCAGCCTAGCAATTTCTTCCGCACTGTTACCCTGCTTGTACAAAACGGCGATGCGGCGGACAGAAGTACCAGTTTCAGCAATAATCGGACGGCCGCCTCGAAGGTTGGGATTGCGGATAATTAAAGTCCCGATGTCTACTACAGTTGTTGTCATACATTTTCTCAAGTCACTTAACTTGATTATATAGATTTATTCTAAAAATGTGTAACTGTTTATGCCCTTGAGGGTTCTATTTAAGCGATAATTGCGTACAAGATTTAGAAGCATTAAGGGCGATTGCCTACGGGATAGCTACGCTCGATCGCACTTTTCGCCCACTTCTCTACAACTTCCCAATTTGTTGAGCAAACCACATCGCCGCCGTCCCATTTCCCTCACCCAAAAGTTTCAGAGTATCCGACAGCAAAGCAATTGGCAATCCCTCAAGCGCACCGGAAATTTCGCATTCTTGATATTTCCCGTTTTCCTGCAAGCGAAATGCCAAAACTCTCTCGCCCTTAATATCTACTACCCAATACTCAGGAATTCCCAAAGCAGCATACAACCGCTTTTTTTCATCTAAATCGCTGGCCAAAGTAGTATCGGCTATCTCCCCGACTAAATCGGGAACTCGCGACTGATTCAGATTAATTCGGCGGGGTTTCCCTTTTTGCCATTGGTGGAAATCTCCGCCGATGTATAAAACTTTATCTGGGGCACCCGCTCCCACTTTAGGTTTCTCAATTACACAACCGCTGAGAGAATCAAAAGTTTGTCCTATTTTGGTAGTAAACCACACGAAAAATATGATAGTAAACAGATCGTTAAATCTGGCGTGCTGAGGCCCTTCATTACCCATGTCTATCCAAAGATATCCTTCATAAAAAAATATTCTGGCTTTCTCCAAAGATGGATCTTCGCAGGCTGCTACATAATCTTCCCATGTCGCGGCTTGCCATTGGGGAATTTCTCCCACTTGAGACACGATGAATTTGGCAGTTGTAGAAGTCATGATTTAAAAGCAAATTGAGGATAAAATTATCCTAACTTAGGTTGATATTTATCTGTCGTGGTAATTGGTATTTGTCAATTTTTATAGCCCCCCTTTTTTAAGGGGGGGATCAGATCCTTGTGCTTATCGAATTGCTGTGGGCGCCGCAATTGGTACTTCTAAGTCTGGTTGCAAGTCAAAGACTACGACAAGCGTTGTTTGAGGCATCAGTTGACGCAGACACAGCAAGTGTCCGTCAGCATCCGATCGACTGCGAAATCGCCCCACAATCGCCCGCTGCATACTGGGCATGAGTTTGGCGATCGCCCAAGGGTAAAGGCGTTTTTGGTACGCGATCGCACTAGGATTCGCTGCGAATCCCTGTTGATAACCGTTTTGTGGCATAATCGTGTTGTATTCGTAAGGAGTACACAAAAGGCGTTAGTAAGTTTCTTGGCGGGAATGTACTAACGCCTTTTCCATTAAAATTCAAGCACATATCACAAGAATTGTCAATTGTCAATTCTTAACGCTAAGTTTTAACGGTTATCCTATCTGAAGCTTGTATCGGCTATGGATTTGAGGGTTTTAGTAAGTGTTGAATCGTTTGCAGAAGTGATATATTTTTGATTTTTAACCGCAGATGAACGCGGATAAACGCGGATGAAAGAAAGATAAATTGAGAATGAGTTAAGGGGCGATCGCACTTAATCACACATCACAAAATCACTCTTTTGTCAAGACAAAAACACTGTCTTTATTCCCCCGTCCAATCCGCAAATCTTTATCCAAATAAGTGATATCAAGCCATCCCTGCTGTTCGCGAGTATCCATCCCGAAATCTACAGCCGCGAACTTTTTCCCCGACTCAATCTCATCGATAAACTTCCCCGGAAATTCATAGCCAATCAACCTGCTTAAACCTACTATAGACCGCTCAAACTTCACCTGCACTCGCCGTTCGGAAGTTGGCTCAAATCTCGCTGCTACACTGACAATTCCTTCCAAATAAGGCAAGCCATAAAGTTCGCCAATGTTGTAAATTTTAGATTCTTTGACGCGGATAGATTGATAAATTTGACCCAATTTTACCAAGGGAAAACTGTCGAGATTCAGCAGTTCGCGGCTGGTGGTATACAATAACCGCCAATCACCATTTAAAAGCTCTCCGGCTTCGACAGGGCGTGATGTGGGGTTGTAATCTTCCAATTGGGCGATCGCACTTAAAATTGCTTGTTTGTCGCTGGGAGTCGCCAGCAAACCGCGATTCTTACCAGCAATTATCTCTAAGAGTGCAGATTTTCTCAGCATATATTTTTTTAGGAAGAGGGATGAAGAAGGAAAAAATATTCTTGAGTTCGCGTTCAATATTATTTATAAATTACGCGACAAGTCGTTTTTAGCGCGCTTATTATTGGGTTTGTCTGTGTCCAGTGTGCACCCTACATTGATTAATGACTAATAACTAAGATACCAAATTTCACCAGATAGAGCATCGTCCGATATAGGTATGCTAATTCTTGCTCGTTTTTAACGTAGCGTCGGATAACTTCCCCCACGCTGATCGCACCTTCCTGCTTAATTGTATCCAATATCTCCATCTGAATGTTAACAGATATTCTCCTATCTTCACCAAAACTGGTAAACCTAATTGTCTGTACCTGCTTTAAAAGTTCTGGTGTGGCGATCGCCCCCAGACTCAGCATCATCTCATTGCTTAAACTTCTAGTCGCATAATTACCCAATACCCGAAACGGATCGTCGCCTAGGGGATAAGGCGGCTTCCCAGGTTTTAAAGGTGCGGACTCCGGTGTCCCCTGGCGAATTTCTGCTAATTCCCGCCACAATTGTTCGTAAGCAGCAATTACTACTTTCCAATCATAAATTTCCCTCGCCCTTTGTCTGGCATTTTCCCCCATCCGCTTTCTCACTTCTGGGTTTTCAATTAATTGGCACAACGCGCGGGTGCAAGCATCAATGTCAACTGCTGTGGCGAGGGAGGTGTGACCCATGTAAGTCGGCCAATTTAAGCTGCCGTCAAGATAATTTAAGGCTAAATCTAAACAAGATTCCGGGGGCGGGATGAGTGTGGGAATGCGGAAGCCGTCTATTTCGTGGCGTACAGATTCTTTGTATCCGTTCCAATCGGAGACTATGGCCGGGAGTCCGTTCGCCATAGCTTCAATTGGCGTCAGTCCGAAGGATTCTTGAATGTTGTCGGACAGCGAAATGAAAATGTCGGCCGCCGACCAAATATTTATTCTAATTTCCGGCTGTCTCCCATCTAAAAAAATAGCATTCACGGAGGGACAAAATATTTGTGCGCTATTTTTAAAGTCGGGTTTTTCTCTCGGATCTTCTATCCAACCGGCTTGAATTAAGTGGATTTTGGCTTTTGTCTGTTGTGCGGCCCTTTCTAGGGCGATGTACATGGGTACCGGATGAGCTTTTGCAGAAAAAGTCAATCGACCGACAAATAACACAACTATATCTTCGGGAGAAATGCCGAGTTCTTGCCGTATTTGGTGGCGACTATTAACTGCTTCCACACCCTGCGGAAACGCGCTGCAATCGACTCCGAGGGGAATAACGGGGAATTTGACCAAAATTTCCGGTTTACCGCCGTTGCGCTGGGCTAAATATTCAGACCACTCCGTCATAACTCCTTCTACTGCTGTTTTCACGGCTGCAGAGGTGCAGATCAGGGCGTCCCAAGGCTGCATGGGTGCGGTTATCAAATCGCCGATCGCCTCCATGATGTATTGTGTACCGATCGTGTGAGTAACGCCACAAACGCTGTAGGCCCGCTGATCGACAAATCTGCGCGCCCACACCATCTGCGACAGAACCGGATCGGGTCGGTAAATTGTGCCCGGTTGAGATAGCAAATCCGGTCGTTCCATCGGAATCCAGCGAACTTTCCGAGGTTTTTGCAGCCAAGGTTGGATGTGCGAACAAAACTCCTTAAAGGTTGTTTCGCTATCGGCGCAACAGTAGAGAGAGTCGGCGGTTCCGTGTTGGACTAAGCTTTTGAGAAACCCTTCTCCGGCTGAATGACGCCCCAGAAGTTTTTTGCCTCCGGTGTGGTAGCCCTCTTTGTTGTATAAAACCGCTGCCGTTATATCCATTCTGAGATTTATTGCTTGAGAGTTGACTGAAAAAGCCAGAGGGCATTCGGGCTCAGGCTTTGATGAAAATCCAGGAGACTGTTGTGAATCAAACCCTTGCCGTTAGGGAAACTTGCACAATAGGATCGCCTCGTGTCCCGCGATATCTTAAAGACGATCGTCTCAGATTACAATGCTTACGGCTAAAGAAGGATTGGCAAGAGCGGATTTTAGTGTTATCCTCATGCCCATGCTTGGGGGCGATCGCCTTTTGGGTCTCCCATCTTATCCGATCCGGAACCAAACAGTGCCTGTGGTATAATGCTTTAGCCTTGCTAAATGCCCGATTTGCAAGTGCTTGATCAAATTAGTAGTTCGTCGGCAAAACGTTACTTCACTCGATCGCGTCTTTGTCTTTAAAAACCGATAATCATGTACAACCCATCTCTGCGTCAAATTCCTCGCCACTTACCTGCGGATGTAATTCCATTAAAACAGCAATCTTCTCTTTTAGACTGGTTGGAATCTAACAACCGCCTGTTAGCAAGGGATGTCCAAGAACCCGACTATCTGCACGAAGAAGAAATTTCTGAACTGATGGCAGTTGACGACAGTCCTTACGATGATTTAGAAGAGGAAGTAGAAGAGGATGTGAGTGTAGGCGAAGAATAACGGGTAGAAGGGTGAAGAAATCAACCGGAAACAGGGAAGAAAAACTCAGAGATTTCTCAATCTCCTGTATCGCACCCTATTCCCCCATTGTCAATTGCTTATTCTCAAATAGTGTGTGGTGAGGAGTGTTATGGATAACTTTTTGGATGAGAAAATCCCTTTTAGTCTGCCTTTCAAACTTACAGGAAAGAATTTATTCCTGCTGCTGGGTTTGGGGCTCGGCACTTTAGCGATCGGTTTAGATGTAGTAGCGGATAGATTTTTGAATTTACCTGCATCGCTATTTATGCCGCTCGTTGTTTGTGCTTTAGTTGCGTCGGGGTTGGGCTATGCAGTTGTACCCGTACTCCAGCAACTAAAAGCAGGACAAATAATTCGCGAAGACGGCCCCCAAGCCCATTTAAAAAAAGCGGGAACGCCGACAATGGGAGGCATCTTTTTTATACCTGCGGGGGTAGCAGTCGCTTTACTTTGGTCTAAGTTTAACTCAGATGTTGTTGCCGTATCGGCTTTAACTTTAGCTTACGGTTTCATTGGCTGGATTGATGACTGGCAAATTCTGCGACGTAAGTCGAACAAAGGTATTTCACCTCGGATGAAATTGGCTTTGCAAATAAGTTTTGCTGCTCTATTTTGTCTGTGGCTTATGTTTCATCAACCTGCAATTTCTACGAATGTTGCTTTGCCTTTCGGTTGGGTATTGCCATTAGGTTTGCTGTTCTGGCCGCTGGCCGCTTTTGTGCTAGTTGCCGAAAGCAATGCTACTAATCTTACCGATGGTGTTGACGGGTTGATGGGAGGTTTGGGGGCGATCGCACTTTTGGGACTAGGTGCATCTGTAGCCTCAACTTCGCCAGAATTAATGATTTTTTGCGCTTGCATCAGTGGCAGTTGTTTCGGTTTCTTAGCACACAACCGCAATCCAGCCAAGGTGTTTATGGGCGATACAGGTGCTTTAGCTTTGGGCGGTGCGTTGGGTGCGGTAGCTTTATTAACAAATAGCCTTTGGATATTATTAATTATCAGCGGGATTTTCTTTGTAGAAACGCTGTCAGTAATTGCTCAAGTAGGTTATTACAAAGCTACAAAAGGGCCTGATGGCATCGGCAAGCGTCTATTAAGAATGGCTCCACTGCACCATCATCTAGAGTTGTGTGGCTGGTTGGAAACTCAGGTTGTTGGCATTTTTTATTTAACTAACGGGGCGTTAGTGTTAATGATTCTGATGTTAACTAGCAACATTTGAGAAGAGATTGCGTGACGGATTGCACAGGGGATGTAAGAGATATTTTCTACTATTTCATAGAAACAGGCAAGATGCCTGTTCCACAATAACTGAATGCAGTTGTGGAACAGGCATCTTGCCTGTTTAAGGCTCGGAAGTTATAATTTTGAGAATTGATATCCTCAGTTAATGCAATGGAAATTAGTAACACTTTTTAATTATTTGAATAACCGCGAAGAGGGTTCTAGGACAAAGGAAGAACTACATTTGCTTATTTATCTTCCTTAGCGCCTTCGCGGTTCGTTTAATCTTACTCAATATTAGTTATGCTATCGTTTACGGTTGTTTCTGAATGACTAAAACGTTTTTACCGGAGGTTTCGGTGGTTGTGCCTGTTTACAACGGCGAGAGGGATTTGCCGGAGTTGATCGAGTGCCTGCGATCGCAAACTTATCCGCCACACAGAGTAGAATATCTTTTAGTAGACAACAACAGCCGCGATCGCACTTCAGCAATTCTCGAAACAGCAGCCTCTAACCCCCCCTCAGTCCCCCCTTTGGTAGGGGGAGGAAGCAATTTCAATCAAATAATCATTCGCCACCTCAGTGAAAATCAGATTCAAAGTTCCTACGCCGCCCGCAATCAAGGAATTCGCGCGTCCACAGGCGAAATCATTGCATTTACCGATGCAGACTGTCGCCCGGAATCTGACTGGCTGGAAAATTTAGTTAAGCCATTCGTTGACTTAGAAATAGGAATTAGCGCTGGGGAAATACTCGCATTGCCCGGTAAAACTATCTTAGAACAACACGCCGATCGCCAAAATACTTTATCTCAAAAACATACACTCGCTCACCCTTTTTGTCCTTACGGCCAAACCGCCAACTTAGCTGTACGGAGGCTCGTTTTACAACAAATAGGATTATTTCGCCCTCACCTCACCAGTGGCGGCGATGCTGACTTGTGTTGGCGGATTTTGCGGGAAACATCCTATCAATTACATTTTGCTCAAAATGCGATCGTCCGACACCGCCACCGTTCTACAATAAAACAGTTGCAAAGTCAATGGTATCGGTACGGCGAATCTAATAAATATTTGCACGAACTCCACGGTGTCGATTTGATGCGAGAATTCACAACAGGCGAATATTTTTACCGGCTGGCTAGGTGGCTGTTAAAGGAATTTCCGGTTGCGGCGGCAAAAAGTGCGCTCGGCTCTTCGGAGCTGGTAGACTTATTCAATACGCCGATCGGTTTTTTGAATGTTAGGGCAAGGGCGATGGGGCAGCGCCAAGCCAAACTTCCAGAATCAGCTTGGGACATTGAGCGGTTTTAATCGGCTTTAATATTTTAGAGCAATAAATCATTGTTCGATCGCACTTGCGATCGACAAATATTCGTTTGTACACAATCCGCCCCTATATATACCTATAAGTAGAGTTTATCGGTACCGATAAATATGCTGAATCAGAAATACGATAATTTAACGCAATACTTAATATAAAATTAATAAGTCTATTCTTTCCCCCTAGTCTCAAAACAACGAGTAACTCGAATTCTGACGCCAAAATAGCCTCTAATTCTGCCTTCTGGCTTTTCAGTGCTGTCGTCAGCGCGATCGTAATTATTCTCAGAATTTTAAATTTTTGTAACCTTTACAGGTAATGCCAATGGCTCAAATCTTACTCCAGACGGTTTGGTTTATACCTTGCTATCCACTCATCGGTGGAGTTCTGTCGATGCTGTGGTTTCCGGCAATTACCCGTCGCACGGGGCCAAGACCATCCGGTTACGTGAACGCCATCTTAACCTTGTTCGCTTTCTTACACGGCGTCATCGCCCTCACAGCTATTTGGAACCAACCAGCGCAACACCAGTTCATTCCCTGGCTGAATGTAGCAGGTTTAGACTTAACCATTCCCGTTGAAATCTCTGCTGTCACCGTCGGGGCGACAGTTTTAATTACCGGACTGAACTTGCTAGCGCAGATTTATGCTTTCGGTTATATGGAAATGGACTGGGGCTGGGCTCGGTTGTTTTCCTTGATGGGGCTGTTTGAAGCGGGGATGTGCGGCTTGGTACTGTGCAATTCTCTCTTCTTCAGTTACATGATTTTGGAAGTTCTGACTTTGGGTACTTACCTGCTAGTCGGGCTGTGGTTCAATCAGTCTTTGGTGGTGACAGGAGCCCGCGACGCTTTCTTAACCAAGCGGGTGGGAGATTTATTCCTGCTGATGGGAGTAGTCGCAATTCTGCCGCTGGCTGGAACTTGGAATTTTGACGAGTTGGCTGTTTGGGCTCAGACTGCAAAGCTTGACCCTACTGTAGCGACGCTGTTGAGCTTAGCTTTGATTGCCGGGCCGATGGGTAAGTGCGCTCAGTTTCCCTTGCACCTGTGGCTGGATGAGGCGATGGAAGGCCCGCTGCCGGCGACAATTTTGCGGAACACCGTAGTTGTGGAAACTGGTGCTTGGATTTTGATTAAGTTGCAGCCAGTGATTGCTTTGTCGCCGATCGGACTGAAGACAACTATTATTGTAGGCGCTGCGACGGCGGTTGGTGCTTCATTAATTGCGATCGCCCAAATTGACATCAAGCGCACGCTTTCCTATATAGTCAGCTCTTACATGGGCTTAGTATTTATCGCCGTCGGCACCGGACAAGCCCAGACAGCCCTGACATTAATATTTGCCTACAGCTTGGCAATGGGTTTGCTGGTGATGAGCATCGGTTCGGTAGTCTGGAACAGCATCACTCAGGATGTCCGCTCTCTCGGCGGTTTGTGGGGAAAGCGGCCAATATCGGCCATATCGTTTATTGTCGGTAGCGCTGGATTAGTAGGACTGCCGCCCTTCGGCTGCTTCTGGGCTTTAGAAGACTTCACATCCGGGCTTTCAGAAACTCACCCTTTCTTGTTAGGAATAGTGCTGTTTGTAAACGGCGTCACTGCTTTTGGCTTGGTGCGCGTCTTTGGTTTAGTTTTTGGCGGCCAACCAAAGCAAATGACCGAACGCTCGCCGGAAGTTCACTGGCCTTTTATCTTGCCGATGACTGTTTTAATGGGCTTTACTTTGCACGTTCCGCACTTGCTGGCTGCGTGGCATTTATTGCCAGGGGCAAGTTTGAATTATACCGCCACTGGACTGCTAGTTTTGTCAACGGCGATCGGCATCGGTGCCGGAGCATTTGTTTACCTGAACGAAAAATGGGAAAAACCGGTGCGAATTGGTTCTCAAGCCCTGCAAGACTTTTTTGCTTACGACTTTTACACTGCCAAACTTTACCGGGTGACAGTGATATTTGCAGTCGGTCTAGTTGCTCAAGTTATCTCTTGGGTCGATCGCAATATTGTTGACGGATTCGTGAACTTAATCGGTTTTGCAACGGTTTTTGGCGGGCAAAGCCTCAAATACAACGTTAACGGTCAAACTCAGTTTTACGCCTTGACAATTCTGTTCGGAGTGGCAGTTTTGGGACTGCTCATAAGCTGGCCACTTCTAGCTCGCTTGTCGCTGATTGTGGGCGGGTAAAGAAATATAAGCTTGAAGATTTTAGGTGGCAGTTTTCATCTAAAATCTTAAAAACATGAAGTCTTGAACAAAGATTTCAAACTCGTTCAAATAAGGCAGCATAAATGAATTCAGACCACAGACAATTCAATCTTTCCCGGCGCAATTCCCTCAAATTTGTCGCAGGTGCTATTGGTACAGGGATACTTGCAGTAGGAGCAGGCGCTGATTTCGCTGCACCTGAACCAGCAATTGCTCAAACTGACTTGACTCCCGACACAGCTCTGAAACAGTTAATGGACGGCAACCAGCGGTTTGTTGACAGCAAACGCCAAAACCCCCACCAAGACTTTGGGCGCCTCACCGAAGTTGCCAAATCTCAAAAACCATTTGCTGCTATTCTCGGCTGTGCAGATTCCCGCTTTCCTTCGGAAATTATCTTTGATCAAGGATTGGGAGATTTATTTGTCTGTCGTGTGGCCGGAAATGTTGTTACTCCAGAAGAAACTGGCAGCCTAGAATTTGGCACCCTGGTATTGGGAGCAAAAGTGCTTGTGGTAATCGGGCATAAACGTTGCGGTGCGGTAGACGCAACCATTAAAGGAGCTCAAGTTCCCGGCCAGATTGGCAGTTTGCTCGATGCGATTAAGCCTGCTGTAGAAAGCTCGAAAAACCAAACGGGCGACAAGCTAGAAAATGCTTCAAAAGCCAATGTTGTGCTCCAAGCTAACAAGTTGAAAGCCTCTCCAGTTATCTCTAAGTTAATTGCGGAGAATAAACTGAAAGTTGTTGGTGGGTATTACGATTTAGACACGGGTCGAGTCACTATTCTTTCTGAGTCGTGATGAAAACTGGGATTGATAATTGGCAAAAGTTTAACATCTAAACTCTCAAATTATCAAAGACAAGAGGCTGCAAAATAGATTGTTCACTCTTCACTCTTCACTTCACACATTATGCTTAGTGCCTTGCTCTGGTTGCCCGCGTTGGGCGCTGCGGTAGTCGGGTTCCTGCCCGGAAATATCAATGGAATGCGTCTGCGTTCAATAGCCTCGGCTTTTGCGGCAGCTATTTTCATTTTGAATATCTGGCTGTTGACTCAATTCGATCCAGCCAATTCGGGACTGCAATTTCAAGAATATTTGCCTTGGATTCCACAATTAGGTTTGAGCTACAACTTGGGCATTGACGGCTTGTCGTTGCCGCTGCTGGTTTTAAGCGCTTTGCTGACGCTATTAGTCATTTACGGCACCGGCGAAAAGATGGAGCGCCCCCAGCTTTACTATGCTTTGATTTTGCTGATCAATGCTGGTATTGCCGGAGCTTTGATGTCTCAAAATTTGCTGCTGTTTGTACTGTTTTACGAAGTAGAATTAATTCCTTTTTACCTGTTGATTGCGATTTGGGGCGGAAAGCAGCGGGAATACGCTGCCATGAAGTTTTTGATCTACACGGCAGTTTCGGGACTTTTAGTGCTGGCAGCATTTTTAGGTGTGGCTTGGCTGAGTGGGTCTTTAAATTTCGATTACAGTGCGATTACCACTCAAGAATTGCCGAGAAATTTGCAGTTAATCCTGCTAACAATTTTGCTAATTGGGTTGGGAATTAAAATTCCCTTGGTGCCGCTGCACACTTGGCTACCGGATGCTTACGTCGAAGCTTCGCCAGCAACAGCAATTTTGCTGGGAGGGATTCTGGCGAAGTTGGGAACTTACGGTTTAGTACGGTTCGGCTTACAGATGTTTCCCGAAACTTGGTCGATTATAGCTCCGGTTTTAGCGATTATTGGGACTGTGAGCGTGATGTACGGGGCTTTGAGCGCGATCGCCCAAAAAGACATCAAGCGCATGGTAGCCTATAGTTCGATCGGGCATATGGGCTACATCCTCGTTGCCTGCGCCGCGGGTACGAAGCTGGCATTAATCGGTGCAGTCGGGCAAATGGTAAGCCACGGCTTAATTTTAGCTTTGCTATTTTATTTGGTAGGCATCATCGAAACCAAAGTTGGCACGCGGGATTTGGACGTACTTAACGGTTTGATGAACCCGATGCGGGGTTTACCCACTGCCAGTTCCCTGTTAGTTTTGGGTGGCATGGCAAGCGCCGGAATTCCGGGTTTGGTGGGTTTTATTGCCGAATTTTTAGTGTTTCAAGGCAGTTTCTCGATCTTTCCAATTCCCACTTTACTCTGCATTTTAGCATCGGGTTTAACAGCAGTTTACTTTGTGATTCTGCTCAACCGCACCTGTTTTGGGAAGTTGGACAATGCCACGGCTTACTACCCTCCAGTTACGTTTGCTGAAAATATGCCGGCGCTGGTTTTGGCGGGCATCATTTTTGTGTTGGGAATTCAACCTGCTTGGCTGCTCAAGTGGAGCGAATCTACTACAAATGCGATCGTTGCTACTCTGCCGGCTGACAGAAATACCCAAGTTGCTATTAGCTATCCCCTAGAGCACTTGGATATGGAAATCGCGTCTACACAAACGAAGTCCGCCTCGGCAGACTAAGCATCTACTTGTTTCCAGGCTCTGCCTGGAAACGCAGATCCAGAGGCTCTGCCTCCAATTTTCCGGCTTGCCGGCCTGGATATCGGTTCCCAAGCAGAGCCGGAAAACCAGTTAAAGAATCGCAGCTTTTTGCAATAATTCAAAATATTTAGATTCACTCAATCAAAGGAAGAAACAATGGTACAAACCCCTAATAAACCAGCAACAAAACTACCTCCTTCTAAACACGAATTTGCCGAAGTAATTCACAGGCTAGAAGCAGGCGGTGCGATGATTCCAGATACGCCGGAAAATCTGATGCAAATCATCGCTATTTGGAAAGCTTACGCGGTGCCGATGGACTTTTACTGGCGGGACTTGCTTTACATCGCCGAACGGGTATTTTTACACCCCCTTCCTTTCTTTAAATACTTTTTACCCCAAGAGTATTTAGATTTACAAAATCACTATGCAGGTGACGGTGCAGATTTGCGGATTTGGCGCGGGACTGGCAGCGTTCACCCGGAACTCTTGGAGTTCATGGAGAAGGGTGAAACTGGTAAACTCCCGCGGCTGTTTCACCATTTGTGGCACGATCGCATTAACATGGAATTTGCGGAAGAGTGCATGAGGTCAATGCTTTGGCACCGGGGCTTGTACGTGCCCACCAATCAATTCGATCCTTATTTGGACAGTGACGAATATAAGGCTAATGCCGATCGGGCAATTAAAGCTTACTTCAAAAAAGACCCGTTCATGCTGGCACTTCACAAAGCATTTCCCGAAATGTTTTTAGAACAGTGCCGCCAAATGTCTTATTACAGCAATCTCGGTTTATTCTGGGAAGTCATGGCGCCGGTGTTTTTTGAGGTTTCCGACTTGTACGACGAAGGGAAAGTTACCACAGTCCCACAGGCGATGGATTTCCTAGTAAATGGCATATTTGCGATCGCCGGACGCCCGATTTACCACCACGTTCAAATCGACGGCGAAACCTACGAAATCATCCCCAAATCTAAGGGTTTTACTTGGCTTTATGAAGCAGCGTTACCTTACGTGGAAGCTGTATTTTATCGCACTTCACCGTTCCGAGGAACCAAATCTTACAATGCTCAAGCTAAGGAAGTTCCTGACGACCAAAAAGACTTCCACTACGGAGTTTTGTATGCAGACAAATTCCCGGTAGGTACGGCGGGGATTCCGCCGACTTTGCTAGCACAAGATATGCTGCATTTCCTGCCGCCTTATTTGATGGATTTCTACAAACAGCGCTGTCGCGGCGAAGATGATATTCTCAATCAAATTGGAGTGACATTTCAGCGATCGATGTACTGCGTTACTTCGGCAGTGTTTCAAGCGTTGCGGACGGCTCTTTTGTATCCTTTGGATGACCCCAATCCGAAGCATTTGAAGGCAAATAGGGCATTCTTTGAGGCTCAGCTTGATCGCTTCTGTCGCCCGGAATACGGTATGAAATATGCTGCGAAGCTCAAGAATATTCAGACTTCGGATTATAGGTAGTCATCGCGCATTGGGAATGGGGCATCTGGCATCGGGAATTTGTTATTGCAAAAACTCCTAAGCTGTTGGGCATTTAAAAGACGATAGTAGGGTGAGTCAGTACAGAAGTGTTTCCCGCATCCTTCGCGTAAGTGTTCACTCTTGACGCACCCTACAAGCCTCGTTAGTGGTTTAAATGCGTGACAGCTTAATGATTACCGATTACTAGGCCCCATCCGATTTTAGATTAAAATTACCAGTTGATCGAAAATCTAAAATGTAAAATTGTCCAAGATCCAATGCCAGATGCCCTATGCCCTATGCCCCTCCCCCAATAACTATGGACAGCAAAGATTTAGCCAAATATATCGAAGCAAAGGACGGGATTTCTAAACCTTGGCTGTTGGTGCAACTGCGGCTGAAAAAATTGCAAGAAAGGCGATCGGAGATTTCTGCTGAAGAGTATATGACAGAACTTACTGACCTTCACAAAGATTTAATGAATCTGGGGGAATGGTGGCTGGGAATCGAAGATGAAGTGTTTTAAAATTTAATTGAAAGTTCAAGTAGGATTAAGTTGATCGCACTTTAAAATTTTTCCATCAACTCTTTTTCTTGGGTATAGACATCTCGTAGCTGTTGCAGCGCGGCCCCAGAAATGACCGATTTAACAGTAGCTACCAATTGGCCCCACTCTAGCAAGCTGTCAACTGAAACAGCTTTTTTGAACTTGTACGTGTAGAATTTAGTCCAAAATGCTGGTGCTTGCTTGCTTTTCCAGCGTTTGTACCATCTGCCAAAATCTTGAAGTGCGATCGGCTGTACTTGTAAAATAGGAGGAAAATCGGCGTAGCTAACAAAGCGGCTGATGCATTTAGCGTGTACGTACACCATGTAGTGACAGCATTCTATGCGGTAAATCTCCTCTGCTGAGATATTGAACAGGAGTGCAACTGTTTCTTCGGTAACGAATCTCGCCAGCGGATGCAGGATTGGCGATTTGTGAATTATTCTCGATTCTGCGATCGTTCGCGATTTTGCTGGAGTTTCTGATATCATGGCTAGTAAACCTCTGGATATGGTTAGTAGACTTCTGGATATGGCAAATGCACTTTTTGATAGAAAGAAATAATCTGTCCAGATTAGGTTTTACAGACGATCGCTCTTTAGTTTTCCAGGCCGGAGGGCGGTCGGCTTTTTAGATGAATTTATTTTAAGGTGTTATAGCACCCATTGTCAAGCATGGGTTTAGTAAGAATTAAAGTCAGAGAACTAGCTGCAGAGAAAGGTTGGACATTCAAGGAAGTTTCAGAACGTTCTGGGGTAATGTACAACACTGTCAAGCATTATGCCCGTTGTCCAGGGCTGACAACGGTGGACTTTACTTTGCTGCGGAAGTTAGCTCGCACTTTTGATGTGATGATTGAGGATTTGGTTGAGGTTTTAGAGGAATAGTCGATCAGCCTTAAGTTGTCTAGACCGGAGGGCGATAGCTTTTTCAGATGCAATTATCTTAAAACGGAACTGCATTTTTTATCAAAAATGGGTTTAGTTAGAGTAAAAGTGCGAGAGTTAGCGGCCGAGAGGGGCTGGACATTCAAGGAGGTGGCTGAGCGATCGGGCGTGATCTACAGCACCATAACCAGCTATGCTCGTCGTTCAGAAATATCAATGGTTGACTTTACCGCCCTGTACAAGTTAGCGCGGGCTTTTGATGTCATGATTGAGGACTTGGTGGAGATTATTGAGGAATAGGTCGATCGGCATTAAGTTGTCCAGACCGGGGGCGATCGCTTTTTTCTATTTTTTACACTATAGCATGATTAACTGTAGTAAGTCAAACATTATTGCACTTAATCGGATTGAGGATGGTAACATCAAGGAAAGTTGTTATTAATAGTTGATTATTATTCGTGGCTAAAACTAATACTGCGATCGCGGTCAGTTCCGTGATCAAGGAAGTCATTCAAAAACAAGCGCTAGCGACCAGACTAACTCAGAAAGAAGTAGTGTATTTGGGAATGCTGGCAATTGATGCACTCGATAAGGAAAGCCGCCAAGAGTTGGCGGACAAGGTGCATCAAATGCAGATGAATGGGGAGATTTGAAGAGATAAGGGCGATCGCACTTCTCAAAATTTCAAGAACTGGCGAGCTTAGCTTTTTGATTGCTTGTATGCTCTTAGCCAATTTAAGCCCCGCTTAGCACCGAGTTTTTTCTGCATATCTTCCAGAGAACTGTAAACACGCTTATCACGGATCAGCTTTGCGTATCCATCTTTAACTCCAGGGATTGAGGTAAGGTCAGATTTTGGATTGTTAATAAAATCCAAGAAATCTGTAACATCTTGAGGCTCAACAACTCTTTCGTTCAGCTTTGACTGCAAAACAGCTTGTTCAATAGCCTTTTCTGCTTCTGGTTGTTTGGCTGCAATCACAAACACCCACAGCCTGACTAGATTAGCTGCCTTAGCTGCTTCATAGATGGGTAAACCAGTTAACAAATGGTAGTGATCTTCTTCATCGGTGAGACAAACAATCGGCAGAGACAGGTTAAAGTTCCAATCTGTTAGAGATTGCGAAACTTTTTTGATGATTGAGGTTGAAGTGCCTGAATTTTCTCTAGCAATTTCTATCTGATTTAAGACTACAAAAGAAGGTTGGCTCTCAATTTTTTTGTAAAAGTTGACCATGTTACTTACTGCTATTCCTTTCTAAGTGATCTATTTGCTTGACGATTTGTTTTGTCAAATTTGAAAATTGTGTTGCTACACTACTCGCTCCTCTATTCTGCTCAGCAAATAAAGAAAGAGGTTTGCGCTCATGAGAAGCTTGACCAACAGCGGTAGCTCGCTTTATCTCTGGAAGAAGAGGGATATCTTTAAATACCTTAGAAACTAAAGATTTTATAGTAGTGTGTAGATTGACATTTTCAACCATCATAGGAATTATTCCTAAGATATTTCCTCTCCTACCGTTGGTATCGTCGTGAATCTCTTCTGCATTTTTTATGGGTCTCCTAATTGCATATACTGAGAAATACTCCATTTGCGAAGGTATAATGATATACTGAGCAGCAAGGAGACCGTTCTGACTAACAGCAGTCAAGCTAGGTGGCGTATCAATAATTACATAATCATATTCTTTTGATAAACCCGTTTTTCTCAGGGCATTATCGAGCTTTTTATTGCAATATAAACCCAAGCTTAAGATGCTACTATCGGTTGTTTGGTAGCTGCTTGGGAGAACATCTATTTTACCGTTGGCCTGATTATGGAGGCTTAATATTTTATTCAAAGCTGAAGGTTGAATATATTCATTAGGTTTAAATCCAGGCTGATCGTATTCTTTGAGAAAATTTATCAATTCTTTTCGTTCCTTCAAAGAATCTAAGATTTGCACGAACTCTTTCAAAGTTGTAGCCTTATCTAACTCATCAGCTTTATTAACTCCCAAAGATAGACTAGCATTGGCTTGCTCATCCAAGTCAACAACTAAAACTCTATTACCTATTTTGGCTAATTCATAAGCGATGTTAACAACTAACGTGGTTTTGCCAACTCCACCCTTAGCTGTGTAAATTGCAATTGTACGCATTTTAACTGTATCCAAAAAAATTCTAACGAAATTTGCTACTGGTTGAACTTGTTCTGGGTTTTCTATATTGTGCTTACACTTTAGAGTTGCGAGTCCTTGTGTATATTCGTAAATCTCCACTAAAAACGGATCGATCAGTATCCCAAATCTTGTATTAGAGTATTTGAGATACGTTTGTAACTGAATGCGAGCTGCCGCATCAAGTCTAGTTTTAGCCGTCTTAATTTCAACCAGAAAGTTAATATACCGACTCAAGTCTTCTACTAAGAAATCAACCTCTTTTTGAGTCCAAACTATCTGACTATGGGCAGTCAGTTTAGGTACTTTAACCTTAAACTCTGGAATCCAGTGAGAATAACTACTCTTGCGAGGCAAACCCGCCATCTCTAGCATTGTCTGAACCAGATGCAGAGACACATAAGCCTCATTATTCCAGTCAGAAGACAGTTGAACCATGTTGAAGACTCAGGCTTTTCTCTATTATTACCCACAATGAGGTTTAGAGGATCGATCGGCCTCAGATTCCTGATTAACAGCTTCAGTTAAACAACATATACAAAAAAATCCCCCGCCAGAAGGCAGGGGATTTCATTTAATTACCTAGAAACCAGAGTTCAGAGTTACCCGAATTTCCCGGCTGTCGAGGCAATTACAAAGGCCGCGTAAGTGAGGACGTTGCCCACAGTAAAGTGAACTAGGCCAACCAAACGACCTTGGACGATCGACAAAGCAACAGGCTTGTCTTTCCAGCGAACCAAGTTAGCCAAAGGAGTGCGCTCGTGAGCCCAAACCAAAGTCTCGATCAACTCTTGCCAGTAACCTCTCCAAGAGATCAGGAACATGAAACCAGTTGCCCAAACAAGGTGTCCGAATAAGAACATCCAAGCCCAGACTGACAAGTTGTTAGTACCATACGGGTTGTAACCGTTGATCAACTGAGAAGAATACAGCCAGAGGTAATCGCGGAACCAGCCCATCAGGTAGGTAGAAGACTCATTGAACTGAGCCACGTTACCTTGCCAGATGCCCAGGTGCTTCCAGTGCCAGTAGAACGTTACCCAAGCTAGGGTGTTCAACATCCAGAATACAGACAGGTACATCGCGTCCCAAGCAGAGATGTCGCAAGTACCGCCACGGCCGGGGCCGTCGCAAGGGAAAGCATAACCGAAGTCTTTTTTGTCCGGCATCAGCTTAGAACCGCGTGCATCCAGAGCGCCCTTGACCAAGATCAAGGTGGTGGTGTGCAAGCCTAGTGCGATCGCGTGGTGAACCAAGAAATCGCCAGGTCCGATCGCCAAGAACAGAGAATTAGTACCGCTGTTAATCGCATCCAACCAGCCTGGGAGCCATACGTTGCCGTAGTTGGGCCAAGCGGTAGAAGCAATGCTGTCGGGGTTAGACAACAGCACGTCCATGCCGTAGAGAGCTTTGCCGTGAGCAGCTTGGATGAACTGTGCGAACACAGGTTCAATCAAGATTTGCTTTTCAGGAGTTCCGAAAGCAACTACAACGTCATTGTGAACGTACAAGCCGAGAGTGTGGAAGCCCAAGAACAGCGACACCCAGCTCAAGTGAGAGATAATCGCTTCTTTGTGCTGCAACACGCGATCGAGCACGTTGCCTTTGTTTGCTTCAGGATCGTAGTCCCGCACCAAGAAGATAGCTCCGTGGGCGAAAGCGCCGACCATGATGAATCCAGCAATGTACTGGTGGTGGGTGTAAAGCGCAGCCTGAGTCGTGAAGTCCTTACCTATAAAAGCGTAGGGAGGCATCGCGTACATATGCTGTGCTACCAAGGAGGTAATTACGCCCAAAGCAGCGAGGTGAAATGCCAGTTGGAAGTGCAGCGAGTTGTTGTAGGTTTCATACAAGCCTTGGTGAGGCAAGTTGAACTGCCCTTCACTCTTGCCGCCGACCAAACCAGCCTTAGAATCCAACATCTCTTTGATGCTGTGACCGATACCGAAGTTAGTCCGGTACATATGACCGGCAACGATAAACAGAACTGCGATCGCCAAGTGGTGGTGAGCGATGTCTGTCAGCCACAGGGATTCTGTTTGAGGATGGAAGCCACCCAAGAAAGTCAGAATTGCGGTTCCAGCGCCTTCGGAAGTACCGAAGACATGGCTTGCTGCATCTGGATTCTCGGCGTATACGCCCCAGTTACCACTGAAGAACGGAGCCAAACCGGCCGGGTGAGGTGGGGTAGACAAGAAGTTGTCCCAACCTACGTGCTGTCCGCGAGATTCGGGGATAGCAACGTGAACCATGTGACCAGTCCAAGCCAAAGAGCTGACACCGAACAAACCAGCCAAGTGGTGGTTGAGGCGAGATTCAGCATTTTTGAACCAAGACAAGCTGGGGCGGTACTTGGGCTGGAGGTGCAACCAACCTGCGAACAGGAAGACAGCCGCCAGTAGTAGCAAGAAGATAGCTCCTTGATACAGGTCGGCGTTTGTCCGAATCCCTTGGGTGAACCACCAATGGTAGACACCGGAGTAAGAGATATCCACCGGGTTAGAAGCGCCCCCTTGAGTGAAAGCTTCTACTGCAGGAGCGCCGAATTGCGGGTCCCAAATCGCGTGAGCGATCGGGCGGACGTTTAGAGGGTCTTTAATCCACTGTTCAAAGTTACCTTGCCATGCTACGTGGAACAGGCTGCCCGATGTCCACAAGAAAATGATTGCTAGGTGGCCGAAGTGAGAAGCAAAAATCTTTTGGTAAAGATTTTCTTCGGTCATGCCATCGTGGCTTTCAAAGTCGTGTGCTGTGGCAATCCCGTACCAGATCCGCCGTGTGGTCGGGTCTTGGGCAAGGTCTTGGCTAAATTTTGGAAATTTCGTTGCCATAAGCCTTGATTAATCCTGAATCCTGAACAAAATTGAAGGGATTCGGTTCGGAGTTTGGATTCTCGATTTGAGATTCCTCCCAAATCGAGAATCCAAAACCTAGGGGTAGTTTACCCTACCGAAATGATTCGCGCTAGGAAAAATGCCCACGTAGTGACAATTCCTCCTAGGAGGTAGTGAGCTACACCCACAGCCCGACCCTGAATAATGCTCAGAGCGCGAGGCTGAATCGACGGAGCTACCTTGAGCTTGTTGTGAGCCCAAACAATCGACTCAATAAGTTCTTGCCAGTAGCCGCGGCCGCTGAACAGGAACATCAAGCTGAAGGCGAAGACGAAGTGTCCAGCTAGGAACATCAAACCGTAGGCCGACAGTGCCGAACCGTAGGACTGAATTACCTGAGAAGCTTGCGCCCAAAGGAAGTCCCGCAGCCAGCCGTTAATCGTGATCGCACTTTGTGCGAAGTTGCCACCGGTAATGTGAGAAATTGTGCCGTCTGGCGATACTGTTCCCCACACGTCCGACTGCATTTTCCAGCTAAAGTGGAAAATCACGATCGAGATGCAGTTGTACATCCAGAACAAGCCTAGGAACACGTGATCCCAACCAGAAACTTGGCAGGTGCCGCCACGGCCGGGGCCGTCGCAAGGGAACCGGAAGCCCAAGTTGCCTTTGTCAGGAACCAAGCGAGAACTGCGTGCAAACAACACGCCTTTCAAAAGAATCAGGACTGTAACGTGAATGGTGAAAGCGTGGATGTGGTGGATCATGAAATCCGCCGTACCCAACTCGATCGGCATCATCGCTACTTTGCCGGCTATTACTACTGCACCGCCGCCAAAAGCGTGGCTAACGATTTCCGTAGCATTAGGCGCTGTTGTGCCCGGAGCCAAAGCGTGGATGTTTTGCACCCACTGGGCAAATATCGGACGCAACTGAATCCCGGTATCCGAGAACAAATCTTGAGGACGACCGAAAGCGCGCATCGTGTCGTTGTGAACGTACAAACCGAAGCTGTGGAAGCCCAAGAATATACAAACCCAGTTCAGGTGGGAAATGATCGCATCTCTATGACGGATCACGCGATCCAACAAGTTGTTGACATTTCCAGCGGGATCGTAATCCCGAACCATGAAGATTGCTCCGTGAGCGGCTGCTCCAACAATCAGGAATCCGCCAATCCACATGTGGTGGGTGAACAGGGATAGCTGAGTCGGGTAGTCGGTCGCGATGTACGGATAGGGAGGCATCGCGTACATATGTTGGGCGACGATGATGCTCAAAGAGCCCATCAGTGCCAAGTTAATCGACAGTTGCGCGTGCCAAGAATTAGTCAGGATTTCGTAGAGACCTTTGTGACCTTCACCAGTGAAGGGGCCTTTGTGGTTCTCTAGGATTTCTTTCATGCTGTGGCCGATGCCCCAGTTCGTCCGGTACATATGACCAGCGACGATGAATAGCACTGCCAAAGCTAAGTGGTGGTGTGCTGTATCAGTCAGCCACAAACCGCCTGTGGTGGGGTTCAGACCGCCTTTGAAGGTCAGGAAGTCTGTATATGCGCCCCAGTTGAGGGTGAAGAAGGGGGTTAAACCTTTAGCGAAACTCGGGTAGATGTCAGCCATCAAGCCGGGTGTCAAAATCCACTCGTGCGGCAGGGGGATGTCGGCAACTGTTTTGATCAGCTTACCGCCGACTGTCAGCGGTGCACCTGCATCGATCGCGTCCATGCAAGCATTGATCGGCAGAGCAACGTGAATTTGTTGTCCTGCGAAGCCCAAGCACCCGCAGCCTAACAAAACTGCCAAGTGGTGGTTCATCATCGATTCCACGTTCTGGAACCATTCCAGTTTCGGAGCGCGGACGTGATAGTGGAACCAACCGGCAAACAGCATCAAAGCTGCCATTACCAGGGCGCCGATCGCAGTGCAATATAGCTGGTATGAGTTAGTGATGCCGTTGGCGCGCCACAATTGGAATAGACCAGAGGTGATCTGAATCCCGTGAAAGCCGCCGCCTACATCTGCATTTAAAATTTCTTGACCAAAAATCGGCCAGACCACTTGAGCGCTGGGCTTGATGGCTGTAGGATTTGTCAGCCAAGCTTCGTAATTGGAAAATTTAGCGCCGTGGAAATATGCGCCACTCAACCATACGAAGATTACTGCCAAGTGGCCGAAGTGAGCGCTAAAGATTTTGCGCGAAACGTCTTCTAAGTCACTTGTATGACTGTCAAAGTCGTGAGCGTTAGCGTGGAGGTTCCAAATCCAAGTGGTGGTTTTTGGCCCCTTAGCTAGAGTGCGATCAAAATGACCGGGTTTTGACCACTTCTCGAAAGAAGTTGGAACCGGATTTTTATCGACTACTACCCTAGCTTTTACCTCTCGCTCTGGAGGACTAATGGTCATGAAGACTCTCCTCTCGGTAAGACAAGGAACGAGAACTGAACACTGTACCGGACACTCCCCACGCTTGATTAGGCGGGGGATTCTCGAAAAAGCCGACACTTCACTGCACTTTACTCTTTGCAGAGCTAGACGCAGGTGCATCGTTTCCCCAAGCATTTTGCTTCTGTGAAGAAGCCAGTTTCCCAGTGTCGCTAACAATGTGACTGGGTACTGCTAACTCTTCTCGCTATCTGGAGTCGCCGATCGCCTCCTTGATTCAGACTTGATACGGCTGCTCCTTTTGAGGGAGTTTTATGAATTATAAGCTTGCTAGAGGAGTATTAATCGCTTGTTAACAATACTTAAAAAAGCCTCTATTCTTGATGTAATAACGCCTTTAAATCCCACAGTCGCTCTAAAAAGTCAAGGGGTACTGCCATTAACTTTACAAAACTCAAAGATAAGGTAATTTAGGAATACTCATTTGTAGATATATGTTTGTTTTGGAAAAAGGCTGCAGCAATTAAGAGTAGGAGACGATGGGTTGCCCGCTGCTGCCTCAATCCGGGTTCCTACGCGGCTTTGGAATTCCGAAGTCGGCAATTCCCCAATACTAAATTCATTTTTGGGCTATAGTTCCCTATGAGAAGGCTTCTAGGAGTATGGTTGCGTGATTGGGATCAATTGGCACAGAACGGTTGCGGGCAGGCTGCTGGCATTGTTCGCAGTAGCAGTATTAATTTTGGGTTTAGCAAGTTGTGGCGCGGGCCATCCCGAATTGCCCAAATCAGGGAACAAGAGCGGCTCAGCTACCGCCCCAGTAAACAGAATCTCAGAGGTTTCTCCCCCAGAAGCCATTCAACAACTGCGTCAGGCTCTAGAAATCTACCAGCCTCAAATTAGTATTTTGAATCCAAAACCTGACGAAGTGCTTCAGGATATAAATGTATCTGTTGAGTTCCAAGTGAAGGACTTGCCCATTTTCAAAGATGCAAACTTGGGTTTGGGCCCCCATCTGCAAGTTTTATTAGACAACCAACCTTATGCAGCAGTTTACGATATCAACCAACCTTTAACGCTCTCCGACTTAGAACCCGGAACCCATACCCTGCAGGTGTTCGCCGCCCGCCCTTGGGAAGAAAGCTTTAAAAACGAAGGTGCCGCGGCTCAAACCACCTTTCACGTTTTTACCAAAACAGACGACAATAATCCCGATCAAACATTACCCCTATTAACGTACAACAGCCCCCAAGGCAGCTACGGGGCAGAACCCATCCTGCTCGACTTTTACTTGACAAATGCCCCTCCGCACGAAGTGGCGCAAGAAAATTCCCAAGATGAAATACTCGATTGGAAAATTCGAGCCACAGTCAACGGCCAAAGCTTTGCGATCGACCAGTGGCAACCTATATATCTTAAAGGATTCAAACCAGGGAAAAACTGGGTAAAGCTAGAATTAATTGACGAACGGGGAAATATCGTCAAAAACGCCTTTAATAATACAGTCAGACTGATAAATTTCCAACCGCTCGGCCAAGAGCCTCTTTCAAAATTAGTGCGGGGCGAACTAACAGCAGCAGAAACTCGCGGTATAGTCGATCGTAGCTACCAAGCCCCCGCACCCACACCAACCCCAACCCCCGAACCGACACCGACACCTGCATTAGAAAAAACACCAGTTGTCCAACCCTCACCCACGCTTCCAGAAACCCCTGTTACCCAACCGAACTTAGAGCCAACAGTCGCTCCCGAAGTTGCTCCCATTCAAGCAATAGAACCGACACCAACAGCAACTCCACAGTTAGAAGCGCCGAAAATTGTAGAACCAATTCCAGTAATAGAACCGACACCGACAGCAACTCCACAGTTAGAAACCCCTAAAATTGTAGAACCAGTTCAAATAATAGAACCGACCCCAACAGAATCTCCCCAAACAAAAAAACAGGAATATAAAGGATACTACAATCGGTTCCGCAACTTCCTGCATCAAGAACCCCAACCTGCTAATCCTTCAGAGCCACCAGCCCTGCCAGAAATAACAGAAAAAGCTCCAGTACCAAAAGTAGTCGCTCCCGCGATACCAGAACAATCTCCCAATCTTGTACCGCCAACGCCACCAGTTGCCGCTGAAACTGCTAGCCAGCCAACCAGCGAATTAGACCCTTCCGAAACAACAGTTTCCCAACCAGAAAATCAGCCAAAATCCGAACAAAAAGTCGAATTTGCCACCTAACAAAAACTTTCTGGGCTTCGTGGCATAGGCGTCCCGCCCGTGATCCATCTGCGGTCAAAAATCAAAAATTAGGACACTAAAAAATGACCTACCTCGAAACAGCCGCCAAATTCTACAGCGATGTTGCCGAAACACCCCAAATCGGGCTTTGCTGCGTCCAAAGCAGCCCCTTGCAATTGCCAGGATTAAAAATTCCCCAACAAATGCAAGAAATGAATTACGGCTGCGGAACAACCGTTCACGCCGCCGAACTCGTCGGCAATCCTTTCGTGCTTTATGTAGGTGTAGGCGGTGGCTTGGAAGCACTACAATTTGCATATTTTTCTAGACACAAAGGAGCGGTTATTGCCGTCGATCCGGTTCCAGCAATGCGAGAGGCGGCTGCACGAAACTTGCAAATAGCCGCCCACGAAAATGATTGGTTTGATCCAAGTTTTGTAGAAATTTGTGAAGGCGATGCTTTTGCGTTGCCGGTGCCGGATGCTTCTGTAGATGTTGTGGCCCAAAACTGCTTGTTTAATATCTTTGAACCTGCGGATTTAGCTAAAGCATTAAAAGAGACTTATCGAGTGTTAAAACCGGGTGGCAGATTGTTGATGAGCGATCCGATCGCAACTCGCCCCATTCCGCAGCATTTGAAGGAAGACCAACGCTTGCGGGCCCTGTGTTTGTCCGGCGCTTTGACATACGGAGAATACGTTCAACACCTTGTAGACGTTGGTTTTGGGCAAGTCGAAGTGCGGGCGCGCCGTCCTTACCGATTGCTGGACAAACACAATTATCAATTGGATGCGGATTTGCTGTTAGAAAGCCTTGATTCGGTGTCTTTCAAAGTGGATGTACCGGATGACGGAGCTTGCATTTTTACTGGCAAGACGGCGATTTATACGGGGTCTGAGGAGCTGTTTGATGACGGGGCAGGCCACGTTTTGCAGCGGGGAGTTCCGGCGGCGGTGTGCGATAAAACTGCTGGGAAGTTGGGGGGATTAATGCCGGATAAGGTTTTGATTACTGATTCGACTTGGCATTATAACGGCGGCGGTTGCTGTTAGATTTTTTGTGGCCGATCGCAAGTGCGATCGGCCACAAAAAAATTAACGGTGTATTGGTGATGCTGGAAAATAATTGCAGGGAAAAGCAACGATAAAATTTGGGATAAGCAAGAGGAACCAATGACTGAAGCTGTTATTTCTCTGGTTTATCAAAGAAAATTTACAAGGGTGGCGACATCAGCCCATTTTTGGATTCGAGATACTGGTATACTACGATCGACAGTTAGTTATTTAATAATTTGTAGTCATGGTAAATATGTCAAGCATCTCCAACATCGCCTCTGAAGTGGAAAGTGACTTTCTGGGAGAGATTGATAACCTTGACAGGCAATTACACGATCGCTTTCAAGACAAGTTTGTAGTCCAGCCCTCGCTTACGCGACTTTTGGTTAGTTTTCAGGCTAACAAAACTAGACCCATTTATAGGTGGTACAAGTATAAGGAAGCTTTCTCGGCTTCTCTGGTAGAGTTTTTATTCCAAAAATATCAAGTCATTCAAGGCAAGATTTTAGATCCCTTTACAGGTAGTGGAACTGCTTTATTTGCTGCTAGCGACTTGGGAATAGATGGTGAGGGGATTGAATTATTACCTATTGGGCAACAAATAATTAATACCAAAATCCTTTTAGACACTGCCTTTACTCTTGATGATTTTCAGCGGCTAAAGACATGGTTTAATTTGCAAATATGGAAACAATTTGAAAACCCAGTCACTCTGCCAGAATTGAGGATCACTAAAGGGGCTTACTCCGAACAAAATAAAATAGAAATTGAGCAATATCTTGGAGCTTGTTATCAAGAAAATACCAAGCTTCAATCAGTTTTAGTCTTGACTTTACTGTGTGTTTTAGAATCCGTAAGCTATACACGCAAAGATGGACAGTATCTTCGTTGGGATTACCGTTCGGGTCATGGCCAGTCAAAGAAGTCCTTCAATAAAGGTGAGGTTCTTGAGTTCAGTAAAGCTATTACCCAAAAATTTAATGATCTTGTTAACGACTTAGAACCTCCTACACAACAACTTGAGCTTTTTCAAACTCAGAATAATCAAGGCAAAATTAATTTGCATCAAGGTTCTTGTCTGAAGATAATGCCCGATTTGCCGGACTCTACATACGATGCAATCATCACATCTCCACCCTACTGCAATCGATATGACTATACTCGTACTTATGCACTAGAGCTAGCTTTACTAGGAACTTCTGAAAAGGAATTAATTAATCTGCGTCAGGAAATGCTAAGTTGTACGGTTGAAAATCACCCCAAAGATTTATTGGCTATCAATCCGGCTTGGGAAGTCGCTTTAAGTATTGCTAATTCGCAAACTCTGTTGCAGGCTATCTTAAGATATTTGGACAGCCAAAAGTCACAGGGCGTATTGAATAACAATGGTATACCAAGAATGGTAAGAGGATATTTCTATGAAATGGCTTGCGTAATACAAGAAAGCTTTCGTATCCTTAAACCTGGGGCATTTTTGTTTATGGTTAATGACAATGTGCGCTACGCAGGTATAAGCATTTCAGTGGACATGATTCTTTCTGATTTTGCTGAAAAACTAGGCTTTATTACTGAAAATATTCTCGTCTTACCAGGTGATAAGGGGAATAGTAGTCAACAGATGGGAAATTATGGACGTGCTCCTTTGAGGAAGTGCGTTTATGTATGGAAAAAACAATAACTCGAAACCTATGCGTGTTTATCGTAACCATCTTCAATCCAGTGACGATCTTGTCACAACCTATGAAGACACTCGTGCGGGTTTTGTTGCACTTGCCCTTGAAAAAAATCGACGCGCTACACCTTACGTCGCCCAAGCAAGAGCACTTCAAGAAGCTGCTGGTCAAGCTGAGAGTCCTGCTGATTTGTTAAATGTTAAGGGCATTGAAATGGGATTGTTGACTGCGGCAGGATTATCTGACAAGTCTCTTGCTCATTTGATGCCAAATGATAAAATTGAAGCTATCAATGGTCTAATCAGGAATTTTCTTGAGCCAGCAGGCACAAGTTTTGTGGAGGAATTGGTCTTTAGATTTCTACTGACTCGTGGTGACACGCTTGGTGGCTCAATGCGTAATGTTGGCGGAGCATTAGCACAAAGAAAACTAACTCGTGCTATCCTCTCGACTCTCACCATTGCTGGTAAGAGATATTACTGGCAACACTCAAAGACAAAAAAGTGGATAGCCATGACAAATGATGACACAGAAATTGAGTTGTCTTTACGTGGGATAAGTTGGGAGAGCGAGCTGGGTAATCGCACATTGATTTATAACCTAACTGTTCCGCTAGTCAGGAGCAATGTGGATTTATGTTTATTTAATCTTGCCCCGACGGAGTTGGTAGCCAGTCAATCCAGCGCAATTGACCCATCTATGGTGGCACCTTATGTTATTGCATTGGGCGAACTTAAAGGCGGAATCGATCCTGCAGGTGCAGATGAGCATTGGAAAACGGCACAAGCGGCACTAAATCGCATACGCGAAGCTTTTTTCCGGGTTGGACATTCACCTCTGACTTTCTTTGTGGGTTCAGCGGTGGCGACAAGGATGGCGGGTGAAATTTGGCATCAACTGGAAAACCCGACTCTCACTAATGCTGCCAATCTGAATGAGGAGAATCAAGTTGCATCTATTTGTCGTTGGTTATGTAATTTATAAAAGCAAAAACCGTTTTGACTCCGTGTCTGTTTTAACATCCTCCCTGACCCCCGTCTTGTGACACAGCCATCTTCGCTGTCTCCAAAAACCCTGCTTTAATCAGCTTCCTTCCCATCCTGCCAAACTTCCCGCTAAATTAAAGAAGTAAAAAAATCATTCACCCCCTACCAGGAGATGCCATGCCTCGCGTCAGAGCACCAGAATTCCCCGGAAACTACCCCTGGCTGAACACCGAAAAACCTTTATCCATTGAATCCTTAAAAGGGCGCGTCGTCCTCCTCGACTTCTGGACATACTGCTGCATCAACTGCTTGCACGTCCTGCCCGACTTAAAATACCTCGAACAAAAATATAAAGATTCCCTCACGGTTATCGGCGTTCACTCGGCTAAATTTGAAAACGAAAAAGAAGTAGAAAACATCCGCCAAGCTATCCTCCGCTACGATATCGAACATCCTGTAATCGTTGACAGCGGCATGAAAGTTTGGCAAAGCTATGCCGTTCGCGCTTGGCCAACTTTAATGGTGATCGATCCTGAAAGTTATGTCGTTGGCTTTGTTTCGGGTGAAGGCAATAGAGAAGCACTTGACGAGTTAGTTGGCAAGTTAATTGCTGAATACAAAGATAAAAATGCGCTTAATTTTAAAGAACTGCGTTTTAGCTTAGAAAAACAGCGCAAACCTGTATCAACACCATTGGCTTTTCCCGGAAAAGTGCTGGCATTTGCGATCGCTGCAACGGAGGCAAAACATCTTCACCAACAGGTTGCACTTTTGGGCGAAATGAGTCAGGAAAATGAATCTGTAGATGAAACTGTATTGCCAGGGCCTGCTAATTCAGTTATACAAAACTTAGTCGGTTCTTGCTTATTTATTGCCGATTCCGGCCACAATAGGATTGTTGTCAGCACCCTCGAAGGTGAGGTGCTGCACGTCATCGGTAGCGGCAAGGCGGGTTTAACTGATGGGGACTTTGAAGAGGCTGAGTTTTTTGCACCTCAAGGTATGGCTTTTGATGCAGAAAGTCAAATTCTATATGTTGCTGATACGGAAAATCATGCTCTCAGAAAGATTGATTTTACGACTCAATGGGTAGAAACAATTGCTGGTACGGGCGAACAAAGTCACGAAATTTCACCCCGCAGCGGCAAGGGTTTAGAAACGCAATTGAATTCGCCTTGGGATTTAGAAAGAGTTGGAAATAGACTTTTTATTGCAATGGCGGGTTCCCACCAAATTTGGGAAATGCAGTTAGACACTGGCACGATCGGCACTTATGCGGGTATTGGCCGAGAATCCTGTGTGGACGGGAATCTTGCAGAATCTGCTTTTTCTCAGCCCAGTGGCCTGTCTACGGATCGATCGGAGTTGTTTGTTGCCGACAGCGAAATTAGTTCGATTCGTGCTGTGGGTATAGATGAAGACCCGAAGGTTCGCACTGTTTGCGGTAGCGGTGAATTGTTTGGTTTTGGGGATAAAGATGGTCGCGCTGAGGAGGTAAGGTTGCAGCACTGTTTGGGTGTTGAATACGCTCAAAATTACCTCTGGGTGGCTGATACTTATAATCACAAAATTAAGCGGATAGACCACCGGGGCGGTACGTGCAGAACAATGATTGGAGATGGTACAGCAGGTTTGGTTGATGCTAAAGGTCTCAAGGCTCGATTTTTTGAGCCTTCAGGGTTGAGTGCGATCGGGCCTCATTTGTTTGTTGCTGATACGAACAATCATGTAATTCGGAAAGTTGAGTTGGATACGCTGGAAGTCACAACTTTGGATTTCCCCAGTTTGTGCGCTCCGGAGGTTTGTGTTCCTGATTAAGTCGATCGACCTTTTTCCTATTAGCCAGGGTTCTCAATTCTCCTGATTGCCCGATTGATTGTGGTCAAGTAGGGTGCTCTTCGGCGCACCTTACCACAATTTTCAAGCCAAGTAAGTTACCCTAATTATTCGCGGTGAGTGCAGTGCCTCACCCGCAGTTCATTCCTGGATGTAGAACCTCTATATTTTGGGTGTACGGCCCAAGAATACCTGACCGATAAAGTAGAACGTCAAACCACTTTTTGCGTATGACTGAATTACTAAATGTTGTTAATTCCATCGCTACTAAAACCGCGATCGCCCCTATTAAATAATCGCAAAAATCCTCGCCCCCATCTAAAATTCCGAATAACTCAGCAGCCGCACTATTTTTTCATCATCGTTCAATTCCCCGACAATTCGTCGCACGGGTTTGGGCCAGATTTTAATCAAAGTAGGAGTTGCTGAAATCTGATCTGCCTCAGCTTGGTCTGGATGTTTCAAAACATCAATTACTTTTAAAGTGTAGGGACGATCGAGGCATTGCTCTAAAAACTGGTGTAAAGTTTCTAGGGTGCGTTCGGTGCTGGGGTTGCTGCCGGAAACAAACAGACGCAAAACGTACCCTTGAGTTTGTGGCGGTGGGGTGAGTTCTGTTGGTTTGGGAAGCCGAGTTTGCTGCGCTTGCGGAAAGCCCAAGGGAGTTACTATGGAACTGCTCCAGTCCGATCGAGCTTCGGGGCTGGCATACTGTATAACTAAGTCGTGATTTTCCCAAAGTTCGGGGAATTGTTCGTGATAAGTAGCAATCGCCATCGGTTCGCACATTTCTTCGCTACGGGGATGCCACACTAAGTCGCCAGTCCCAAAAATGGCGTTCAACAGTGTTTGATGTCGCAGCACGGGGGGGTAGGCCTCGGCAGCAACCCGCACCTGCCTATCGCCTGGATCGAGCCAGGAGTCAACGGTTGCCGTGTAGCAAGGTATCAGAAAATGCGGCGGTTCTGACAAACCGAGGATCTCCTGTAGAGCTACGCACAACTGCAAATGCCACCGAGTTTGCTTGCGGGGGTCTATGCAATAGATTAAGTCTCCCCCTGGTGTAAACAGCGCAATGCCTTTGAAAAATTCCGGCAAAATAGGGCGATCGACTTTCAATTCAGTACACCAATAACAGTTAGCAGTTAACAGTTAACACTCGATTTTTACCAGTTAATAATTGACATTTGACCTTTATGAGCGGGTTTAACATTTGATAATTGATATTTGATAATTGTCAACTGTTTAAATCCCCATCCTAAAAACCTCGTTTTCAACTGTCAACTGTCAACTGTCAACTGTCAACTGTCAACTATTTAGACTCGACCTCGCAGCATCTGAGCCATTTCGTTCGGAAACGGCGAGTTCTCTACACAAAGTTCTTCAGTAATCCGACCTTCTTGATAAAGGCCGTAGAGCGACTTATTCATCGTCGTCATGCCTTCATAAGTATCTTTGATCATGATTTGATTGATTTCCTCATTCTGGCCCTTCAGAATGTATTCCTTAACCACGTCGGTATTGATCATAACGTCGTGGAAAGCAGCCCGCTTTCCGTCGGTGGTTTTACACAGCAGTTGAGCAATAATCGCCACTAGGGATTCGGAAATTGAGACCCGTATGGCATCCTGTTCTTCCGCCCCGAACATATCCAGAATCCGGTTCAGGGTCTTAACCGCACTGTTGGTGTGCAGGGTTCCTGCAACTAAGTGACCCGTTTGAGAGGCTTTGAGGGCGATTTCCACCGTCTCTCTGTCCCGAATTTCTCCTACTAGCAGCATATCCGGGTCTTGTCGCAGAGCGCCTTTGAGAGCGCTCATAAACTTGAGGGTGTGCCTGCCGACTTCCCGGTGCTTAATCAAGGATTTTTTGCTTTCGTGTACGAATTCTACGGGGTCTTCGATCGTGATGATATTGTAGGCTTTATTCTTATTGATGTAGTCGATCATCGCGGCTAACGTGGTAGACTTACCCGAACCTGTCGGGCCTGTCACCAAAATCAGCCCTTTGTGGTAGCCACATATTTTCCTAAATACCTCCGGCAGTTTCAATTCCTCCAGTGTCATTATTTTGGCAGGAATTAGCCGCAGCACCATTGCCGGGCCGGCCAAGGAGTCCATGCAACTGATCCGAATGCGGACGAAGCCGAAGTCGAAAGCGCCGTCAAAGTCTAGGGTTTTTTGGAAAATTTCAATTTCTTCATCGCTCATGCACTCCCGCAACCAGCCAAAAAACGTATCTAAATCGGTCGGTGGATAGCCGATGTCGGCAATCTCGCCCCGGGTGCGGAAGCGGGGAACTTCGTTTACTCCCAGGTGAAGGTCGGATACTCCTTCATCTTTGGCTCGGATTACTAGCTCTTTCAAACTCGGAACTCCGCCGCTGCTAGAACTCTGGCTTTTAGGTGTGGCGAAGGATTGCGGCGCTGGTGCCGGTGGCGCTGCTGGTGCGGGTGCGGCAGGCGGCGGTGCTGGCGGCATTCCTGCTGCTCTGGGGGGCATCCCTGGAGCTGGAGGGCGGGGCATTCCTGGCGGTGGGGGAGCTCCGGGTACGGGCGGGCGAGGAGCTGGCGGATGCTGTTGTGTCATATGCGCTACCTTAAGTTGGTGAGAAGGCTGACTCGAACAGATGATTTGTGGGAGTTGAACAATGCCGATCGCCATTGTGCGTCTCTTGCACAAAAGCTTAACTGTTGTTCTCAGTCTATCCCAAGATAGGGTCGTAATGCTGCACTACTAAGGAAATATTCTGCCAATTGGAGGATGCCATCACTCTCGATATATGATCAAATATGAATTTTTGACTTTTTTGGATAAATTTCTTAAGGAAAAGAGTTTGCAGCAACTCAACAGTATTAAATTATACTTTGTCCAACTATTAAGGAGTTAAACGGATGAATTCTGTCGATTGGGCTTTTACTCCTGCTTTGGAGTTGGCGAAGTCGATTCGCGCCCTGGAAGTGTCGCCTTTAGAAATTGTCAATCTTTACTTGGAACGGATCGATCGATTAAACCCTCAGCTTGGCAGTTATTTTACAGTAACGGCCGATCGGGCGATCGCCCTGGCTAAATCTCAAACCGAGCAACTAGCCGGCTTAAACAAGCCACAGGAATTGCCACCTTTTTTCGGAGTACCAATTGCGATTAAAGACTTGACACCAGTTGCCGGCGTTCCCTGTACCTATGGCACTCAAGCTTTGGTGAATAACATATCTAACTACAGCGAATCAGTGGTATGGCGGATCGAAGCAGCGGGATTTAACATTCTGGGCAAAACAGCAACCTCTCAAATTGGTTCATTGCCTTACACCGAACCCCCAGGTTTCCTGCGGGCGCGCAATCCCTGGAATTTAGAGTATACGCCCGGAGGTTCCAGCGGCGGCTCAGCGGCGGCTGTAGCGGCGGGTTTATGCGCGATCGCCCAAGGTTCAGACGGCGGCGGTTCGATCCGAGGCCCAGCTTCCTGCTGCGGTTTAGTGGGCATTAAACCATCGCGGGGGCGAGTTTCCTGGGCCCCCGTCGGAGATTACCTCAGCGGCATTTCTGCCAACGGCCCCCTGGCGCGCACTGTAGCTGACGCCGCCGCACTTTTAGATGTGATGTCAGGCTACACAACAGGCGATCCGTACTGGCTACCCGATTCAAATCCGACGTTTTTAGAAGCTTCCACTCAAGAGTTAGGCAAGCTACGAATTGCTTTTTCTACCAGTATTTCCCCTGTGGGCGAGGCTTCGGCTATCTGTCAGCAAGCGGTACTCGAAACCGTCAAGTTACTGACTGATTTGGGTCACGATGTCGAACCGGGATGCCCTGATTTTACGGGTTTAATCGAACCGTTTATCGCAATTTGGCAGTCTGGGGCGGCGGCAAGCGGTATTCCAGGCCCTGCTTTGGAACCGATGAATCGCTGGCTGTTAGAAAGAACTATTTCCGCTGGGGAATATTTGCGGGCGGTGAATCAAATGCAGGTGATTTCACGGCGGATTGTGGGATTCTTTGAAAAATTTGATGTGTTAGTTTTGCCGACTTATATGCACTCGCCAATCCGGGTTGGGGAGTGGGCAGATTTGAGTTTTGAAGAAACTTTGCAGCGAATTATTAATTGGGTTGCTCCTTGTCCGCCGTTTAATGCTAGTGGTTTGCCTGCGATCGCACTTCCTGCCATTTTAGATAACAACGGTTTACCTGTGGGAATTCAAATTATTGGGCGGCCGGCGGCGGAAGCCACTTTAATTGCTTTAGCGGCGCAGATGGAAGCGGCGAAACCTTTCCCGGTTTTAGATTTTAAATAGGGAAGAGCAAGAAATAAAAGCACGTTTCCCTTTTTTATGGGTATGCCGAATCAGGACTTGTGCGCGGCGAACAAAAAATCCGGTTTATTGCAGAATTTTCTAGTCAGCCATCCCATATTTGACCAATAAACCGAGTTGGTCGCCCAGTCATACTTATTACCAATAATGCTGTATTTTATTGAGAATCCTTCTTTAGATTGATAGATATTGTGCTTATTTTGTTTTAAAAATGGTAGCAGTTCGCTGCCAATATTTAGGGTGAAATTTATGTTAACTTCCGGCCCGATTACCGCTCCCGTTCCCGTTTTTCTAGTTCTTTTAGCAATCATGCTAATCGCCCCGCTGGTATTTGAGCGCTTGCGACTACCGGGAATAGTCGGTTTAATTATTGCTGGCGTAATTGTCGGGCCCAACGGTCTAAATTTGCTGCAACGAGACGCTACTATTGTTTTGTTAGGTACTGTAGGATTGCTGTTTTTAATGTTCCTAGCGGGATTGGAAACTAGCCTCGACGACCTCAAACTCAATGCGGACAAAGCTGTCATATTTGGGCTGGCTACTTTTTCGCTACCGATGATATTGGGGACAGGAGCAATGCTGCTGTTGGGATATAGCTGGCTGGCTGCAATTTTAGTCGCTTCTTGTTTTGCTACGCACACGCTTTTAGCGCTGCCAATTCTCACCAAATTGGGATTGATGCGAACTCAGACTATTACTACTACTTTGGGCGGGACTTTAATTACGAATGTGTTGGGACTGTTGGTGCTGGCAATTGTTGTTAAAGCTTTCAAAGGAAATCTAACTCTCGAATTTTGGCTGTTTCTCATTCCATCTCTTGCTATCTACACTTTTGCTACTTTGTGGGGAGTACCCAAAATCGGTCGCTGGTTTTTTAAGAAATTTGGACATGACGAAAATGCCGAATTTATATTTGTATTGGCCACCCTATTTCTAGTTTCTTACGCAGCAGAACTAATTGAAATTGAGGCAATTATTGGTGCATTTTTATCGGGAATTGCCATAACTCAAATTATTCCCAAAATGAGTCCCCTGATGAATCGGATTGAGTTTATTGGCAATACGCTGTTTGTGCCGTTTTTTCTGATTTCTGTGGGGATGTTAATTGACCCGCTAATTTTGGTGAAGCAGCCGCAGTCTTTGTTGGTGGCAGCAGTGATGATTTTAGCAGAGGTGGTGAGCAAGTTTTTGGCAGCTTGGCTACCGGGGAAATTATTTCGTTTTGAGTTTCCCAACATTATGGTAATGTTCGGTCTTTCTGTTGCTCAAGCTGCTTCTACTTTGGCTGCGATTACGGTTGCTTTTGACATTAAATTGGTCGATACTGAAACGGTGAACGGCATCATTGCCATGATTTTAGTAACTTGTGTCGCTTCTCCTTGGATTGTATCTCGGTGGGGTCAAGAAATGCAGCCGCCGGGGTCTAGTTTGCCGACTGCTACTTCGGGAAAGCATTCATGGGGAGAGCGAGTTTTAGTCCCTGTTGCTAATCCGAATACGGAAGATAATTTGCTGCGTTTGGCTTTGATTTTAGCCAAAACATCTCAGGGAACTTTGCTACCGCTGCATATTTTGTCCGATCGCGGGGAAGCAATTTCTCCGGCAGATAAAATGCAACAAACTCAACTTTTGACGGCTGCGGAAACTGTGGCTAACGCGGCTGCTTGTGCGGTTGAACCGATCGCGAGGATAGATGATGCGATCGATCGCGGAATTCTGCGAAGTGCAACCGAACGCGAGGCTAGTTTAATTGTTTGCGGTTGGAAGGGATTTTCTACGACGCGCGACAATTTTTTTGGCAGCATCATTGACAATGTGGTAAGGCGATCGCCCGTACCCGTACTGATTGCTCGATTTCCCGATCCTCTTCAGAATACAGCCAGAGTTATTTTGGCCATAACTGACAGCGAGTTGACTCGGTTTGGATTTCAGGAAACCGTGGATATTGCTAAGAGTTTAGCCGACGAACTCAAAGCGACTTTGCAAGTGTTGTTAGTGGCGACACAACGGGAAAAAAGCAACAAAAGTGCGGCGGAGGTGGAAATTCTTTCTGAGATACCAGTAAATCGGGTGCGGGGAAATTTTATCAAGCTAGTTTCGCAGAATTTGTTAGAACACGATTTGCTGATTTTAACAACACTTTCTCAGCAACAGAAATTGTGGGAAAAACCGGGAACTCTCAAAGAACCGGAAGCCATCGCCCGGACTCACCAAAATATTTCGATGCTTGTTGTTTATTTTCCTGTATCTTGAGGAATATTTTAACCGCAGATTACGTTATGAATCTGCATTCATCTGCGGTTAAGATTTTAGGACTAAAGCCAACTGGCAAATTAAACAAAGGTATGTATAGCCTTTCTCAGTAACATGAGGTAATCATCGGGAATAGGGCATCGGGCATCGGGCATCGGGCATCGGGCATCGGGCATCGGGCATCGGGCTCGCCCCCATACCTCACAACGCTTGAGAACGGCTATAGTTGCGATTGTGCGCTCTTTCCTAACTAAGAGCGCACAATCGCAACTACATACCTAAAATTTAAGTCCTATTTGTGACAATTGTGTAAGTCTTATATTTAATCCTAACCCAACGGAATTACTAGCAAAATTTCCGCACCTTTGTGCGGTTCGTAAATACACTAGATCGCTCTTTTCACTCGTGAAGGTTGTATTTTTTGGGCGATCGATTAAAACATCATTTAACTCGTCATCATTAGCACCCGCACAAGAAGTGCACTTAGGTACGGAATGTGCGCTCGGCAAGTAAATATGCGTAGAGACCTTGACGATCACACCCCGATGGAGACAATTTCTCGGCATCTAGGACAATTTCTCGGTATCTGGGAGAATTTTGAGAATATGGTGATCTACCCCCTCTAGTTCAATAAGGTAAAAATGAGCATCAGACCAAATTTCAGATGGTTTTCTTCGGTGGCGAGTATTTTGGGTTCGATTTCGATTAATCCTTTCAGCGGCGCGACATCCTCTGCAAAAGCTGCAGAAACGGTTGTTGTTCGCAAAGGTATTTTAGAATCGTCAATATCGGTTGAGGATTTGCGCGAACTCGCAGAAACAGGAAAAGTCCCCGCCAAACTTCAAGCTTATGCAAATCTCCTGTCTGAGGAACAGCGGAGTAAAATTTTTCGGGCGCTGCAAGCGAAAATTCCCCTAAATGTAGTCGGCCTGAGTAACTTGCTAAACACGGGCATCGGCACTGCCATCCTGACGGATTTGACTACAGTCATACCTAGGCGTGGCGGTGGGGGTGTGGAAGCCCTGCGAGCCGCTTTGGTGCAGGGAGCAAACGCGCCGGAAGGCTTATCGGTATTGACTTTCATTGAATCTTATCCGAGCTCGCGAGTAGTGGTGGATCTCGATCGAGCTTTCACAGTTTTGGGAAATATGAACGCCAGTTTTTGGCAAACTCAGCGCTTTATGGCGGCGATCGCACCTCAGTTAGCAGCGGTTAAACCCGCGTTTAAGCTGCCTTTCGATCCAACCCAGCCCGGCGCTAATTTGGTGCAGGTACGGGCGCTAGATTTGAACGATAGTGCCCGCAATCGACTTATTCCAGTTGATGTGTATTGGTCGGAAGCTGCGACAGCCGACAAACCGACGATCGTCTTTTCTCACGGGTTGGGTTCCGTCCGCACCGATTTGCGCTACTTAGCTGAGCATTTGGCGTCTCACGGCTATGTGGTAGCAGCTTTAGAACATCCCGGCAGCAACGAGACGAATACCAATGCTGCGATGGCGGGGCAGTGTCCCTTGCTAGCTCCTCAAGAGTTTTTAGAGCGTCCCAAAGACATCAGTTTTGTACTCGACGAACTGACAAAATTGAACCAAACTGATGATAATTTGCAGGGGAAAATTGCGATCAACCGATGGGTAATAATTGGCTATTCATTTGGCGGCGCTACAGCCTTGTCCTTGGCCGGCGCCGAACTGCAATTGAGCGCACTCAAACAAAGGTGTCAGGGGGATTTGATTGGGTTCAGCTTAGGCGAAGGCATTCAGTGCGCGGCGGCCGGATTACCCGAAGAACGGTATCAATTGCGGGATGGGAGGATTAAAAGGGCGATCGCCATGAATCCGATCACATCATTATTATTTGGAGAAACGGGTTTAAGTGCCATTCAAATTCCCACCTTAATAGTAGCATCTTCTGCCGACAAAACAACTCCCGCCTTAGCCGAACAAATTGCCGGCTTTCCGAAAATTCCATCTCCTAAATGGCTAGTTGGTTTGGTAGGAGGAACCCACTTAAGTGTCAAAGATCCGAGTACAACTTTAAACCAAGTTCGTCGGCCGAGCACAGTAATTACCGGCGATGAAGTTGTCGGCGACCAAGCTGTTAGCATACGCAATTATATTAAAGCTGTAAGTTTGGCTACCGCCGCGCAACTAACTGCTGAAGCTGATAAATATGCAGTTTTTCTAACACCAGAATACGCGCAATTTGCTTCCACATCGGCAATCCCGGTGCGGCTAGTAACAGAAATTTCCCCGGAAACTAATGCAGTAGTGCAAACTTTTCTTCAAGGGAATAAGTAGTGATTAGTAATTAATAATTGGTCATTAGCTAATAACTAATTATTAAGACTTGTAGCAATATCAAATAAGGTGACATGAAAATTATACTTGAGTGCGTCTTCTCGGTCGCTCCTGAGAGCACGGAGCCACACGGGAAGCTACCACTGCATTGGGAAAATTATGATTCCGATGTCAGCGGAAACGATATTACGACTAGCAGCTTTTCCTTTTGTATGGGCTGCCGCTTAGCCCCGAAGGGTGTATTTTTTTCTTAAGCTGTTTCTGATATATTTTGTCCGTGCAAGGGCAAAATATAACAAACTGCTTCCACAAACTCTACTCCCAAACTGCAATGCCTAAAAAAAATCTTATCCCGCTATTGCTTCTGTTGGCAGCCCTGTTTACCCTTTACGGTGACACTTTAACTTTTCTCCCCAAACCTGTAAGAGATACTAGCGTAGCAAGCCGAAAGTTCTTCGTCGGGTTGTGGCCAAATTGGTTGAGGCCGAGAGATTTCAACGAGCAAAGGCAACAGGATATTGATAAATTGCAAAAAAGCCCTAGCCCGAGTCGATAGTTTTGAGCTACCAGGGATAAACCCGGTTTCTCTAATAATACCTAGCCATTTTCTTGTAGTATTGTAGGTTGGGTTAAGCGAAGCGAAACCCAACAGTACGATTTTAGATTTTGGATTGTAGATTAGAGATTTTTTATCCACTCTCTAATCTGTAATCGATTAAACTTAAGATTTTAGATTTTCCTCCCAGCGGTAAGGTGTGCATTGCACACCCTACACATAGAGGTTATGCCTCTAGGGCTGTTTTAGATTGGTCTTCCCATCTAAAATCTAAAATCTAAAATCTAAAATTGATTAGGCTTGCTTTTTCAACCAGCTAAACATAGCTCGCAAATCTTTACCAACTTCTTCAATAGGATGTTCTGCTTCCTGACGGCGCATGGAGGTAAAACCTGGTTTGCCAGCTTGGTTTTCCAGAACGAATTCGCGGGCAAATTGGCCGGATTGAATTTCGCTGAGAATTTTACGCATTTCGGCGCGGGTTTGATCCGTGACGATGCGGGGGCCGCGAGTTAAATCGCCGTATTCTGCGGTATTGGAGATGCTGTCGCGCATTTTGGCGAGGCCTCCTTCTACTATTAAGTCAACGATAAGTTTAACTTCGTGCAAACATTCAAAATAAGCTAATTCCGGTTGGTATCCGGCGTCAACTAAAGTTTCAAATCCAGCTTTAATTAAGGCGCTCAAACCGCCGCACAAAACTACTTGTTCGCCAAAAAGATCGGTTTCTGTTTCTTCGCGGAAAGTTGTTTCCAGGATGCCTGCTCTGGTGCCACCGATACCTTTAGCATAGGCCATTGCCCGATCGCGCGCTTGACCGGAAGCATCTTGATATACTGCAAACAAACTCGGAACACCTTCCCCTTGTTCGTAAGTCCGTCGCACCAAGTGTCCGGGGCCTTTGGGGGCAACCATTACTACGTCTACATTGGCAGGGGGAACAACTTGGCCGAAGTGAATGTTAAAACCGTGAGCAAATGCTAAAACATTTCCTTCAGAAAGGTTCGGTTCGATTTGTTCTTTGTAAATAGTTTTTTGAACTTCATCGGGCAATAAAATCATGATGAAGTCAGCGGCGGCGGCTGCTTTGTCTACCGGGTGAACTGTTAAACCCGCGTTGGTTGCTTTGGCTGCAGATTTGCTACCGGGATACAAACCGACAACGACATTCATGCCACTGTCTTTGAGGTTAAGCGCGTGGGCGTGTCCTTGGGAACCGTAGCCGATGATAGCAATCGTTTTGTTAGCTAAGAGGTCTAGGTTCGCGTCGGTGTCGTAATACATACGGGCCATAATCCTTGTCTCCTGAGATGCAAATTGGGTGATTGACTGCAAAACTCTCATTTTATCAAAGTAGGGTACTTTTTTTGCAGAAATTTTTAAATTAAGATTTGGACGGGGGAAAATAAACGGCGATCGCGCTGAATTTAGCAGGGTTTCTGGCAGAGTCTGCGATCGTCAAATATAATTGTCAATAGCGTGCTGTGCATTTGGACAACCTCACATCTTGCGCCATTCTCAAGAACAGGCTTTTCGGCCTGTTCCACAAAGAGTGAATTTTGTTGTGGAACAGGCCGAAAAGCCTGTTCATAAAAAGCTTATTGAGAATGGTGCAACATCTCAGAAAAACGCAACTAACTAACTTTTTTCAGATGAAAATAAAAGCAATACATCATGTGGCTATTATTTGCTCGGATTACGAAGCCTCGAAAAAATTTTATGTAGAAGTATTGGGATGTTCCATTATCAAAGAAACTTTCCGAACCGAGAGGAATTCTTACAAACTAGATTTGCGAGTCGGAAACGGCGACACCATCGAGCTTTTCTCATTTACCCATCCTCCTGAAAGAATTAACAATCCTGAAGCTTGCGGTTTGAGACATTTAGCTTTTGCAGTTGAGGACATAGAAGCATCAGTTGCTTACTTAAAATCCCAACAAGTAGAAGTAGAAAAAATTCGCCTTGACGAGATTACAGAAAAACGGTTTACCTTTTTCCGAGATCCCGACAACTTACCCTTAGAAATCTATGAAATTTAAGGAGTATCCCGATTTTGTAAAGTCGCTCTTAAATCAATAGGTGGGGTGTGCATTGCCCTAAAAACTGCATGATTACTTCCCAATCTAAAATCTAAAATCTAAAATCTAAAATTGTATAATGGACTATATCATCAGAAACACAATCACGGTCGGATTGCCTGCTTTAATGCTATTTATAGCCATAGCAGCTACAGGTAAAACAGGTGACGCAGCCGTTTGGTCGGGTTTGGTTAAAGTCGGCGGTTCCTTTGGTATGCTGATTGGTTTAGGTGTGTTGGTATTTGCAGGATTTGTTGCCAATTATTTTAGTTATTTTGTGGTAGATAGCTTGCTGGTGAGATTTTATCAAAAGCGGCGAGAGTTGGAACAGCCAGAACAACTGGTAGCAGAAATTGATAAATTGCTGATTACCAACGACCTCAAAATCAAGCTAAAATGGGCGGTGATGCACAGCATGACCAACAAAAGCATTAGCTTGAAGCACCTAATTTTAAAATGGTTTATTATCGCAGCCACTGTAAATGCCGTATTGTCAATAGTCGGTTATTTGGGAGAATTCAACATTTTTTTTGAATTGACTTCTCATTTTAAACTACAATATCTGCTGGTTGGTTTCTCTACTTTTATATTCTTCGCTCTCGTGCGCTCAAAAAAAATATGGTGGCTGGTGAGCGCATTTTGCATTATCATTAATTTGGCGGAAATTGTTCCTTGGTATTTTCCAGCGGCCGCCTTTGCCGGAGCAACTCCTGGACAAAACCTGCGGATTTTGCATTCAAATGTTTTAACGAATAACCGACGCTATTCTGAGGTGATATCGCTGGTAAAAGCAGAACAACCAGATATCGCGGTTTTTGTCGAAGTCAGCACAGTTTGGGCGAAGGAGTTAGCCGTCTTAAGCGATATTTTTCCTTACTCTTCCAACCTGCAAGAATCTGATAGATTTGGCAGTGCAATATACAGCAAGCTGCCTTTAGAAAATGCTTCTATTAAAGCCTTTTCAAAGCGAAGAAAGAGCTTGTCTGCGGATGTGAAATTTCAAGGTAAAATCATTTCTTTGATTCTTGTTCACCCCACTGTGCCGATCAAACAGCAGAGTTTTATCGAGCGCAATCGACAGCTAGCAGGCATCGGCGAGTATGCAGCCCAAGTCAAAAATCCGGTGATTGTGCTTGGCGATTTCAATACCACAATGTGGTCGCCTTTCTATAAAAATATGGTCAAAACCGGAAACCTGCGAAATGCGCGATCGGGCTTTGGCATTTTACCGACTTGGCCGACTTTTATGCCGCTGGCTTATATTCCGATCGATCACTTTCTAGTCAGCAAAGAAATTGGTGTTTTGAAGATTCGTACTGGCCGCAATGTCGGTTCGGATCATTTGCCGTTAATTACAGATTTGGTCCTTTGAAGCCAAGATTCGATATTTTCTAACAAATTATTGATTAACTGTATCTGGTATTGCTGAATATTAGTCTGTAGCGGCTCTTTGCTGTCTTGAAAACAGATAACTTTTCCGGCGATTTCCTTGTAGTGTTGCAGCATGGAAAAAGTATCGGTACTGAAGCGAGCGAGATAGTTTTTAGCAGCCTCACTGCAAATTTCCTTTACTTGATTTAGATAAGCTTCTGACGATTCAGGCGGCTTCTCATACCCAGTTCTTTTATTCAAAATATAGCTAGCACCGCCGACTACTGCAGCTCCCACAGGCCCGCCCAATAGCCAACCTAAGCCTGTGGCGATCGCCACTGGAGCCACTTCGCCCTCGATCGACTTTTGAGCTGGAGGTGGTGGCGGCTCCGGTAAACTGACTTGCGGGGATGGAGGAAAGGAAATCAAAAGTGCGATCGGCTGTTCTTTCTCAAAGAATTCGCAAGCTTTATTTACCCATTCTGCGATGGTTTGCTGCTGATGTAAAACCTCTCGCTGAAATTTTAGCTTCCACGCATCAAAACTTCCTTCCTGGAGCGACAGCGCCATTTCCGATTGATACCGCTGCAAAAGTGTGGGCTGGTAAAGCCAAATCTCGAAATCGGAAACGCTGGCTTGAAAGCCTTTTGATATCAATTTTTCGGCTTTTTGTTTAATTTCAATTTTGTCTTTATGCTTCTTTTGAGCTGCGGCTATTTCTGCGGTGACAGTTTCAGCTTTGGCTCGGAGAGATTGGCAAATTTTAGTAGCTATAGCTTCAATTCTAGGCAACTTAACTGCTAGTTGTTCCTGTTGAGCTGCCACAATACTTTGCAAAGCCGATTCAAACGTAGCAATTCCTGTAGTTTGGGCTGCGGCCACATCTCCTTTTAGCCTAGCCCTCAAAGCCGGCAAAGCATCGACGCGGTAGATATTGCTGATATTGTTCGGCAAGTTCGAGCGAAAACTTTCGGCAACAAACAACAACCGATTGTATACTTGTTTTTGGTCGTCTGGTTCGAGTAGATTGAGAAAATTGGCAACAAAGACGACTGTGTTGATGTTGCGATCGCTCAACCAATCTCTCAAGTTCTCCCGTTCGCCTAAAGTCATCAATTTGCGAGCATCTAAAACCTGCACAACTAAATCAGCCGTTAGCAATTTATCCCGAACCAAATTATCCTGTTGTTCCCGATCGTTGGTTCCCGGCAAATCCAGCAATTCCACACCGGTTTGCAGGAATGGATGGGGACAATAAACATTCACGGCCGCCACATCATCCCGCATTTGTCTGGCGTCGTCAAGGATGGCGTAACGTTTCAAAACATCAGTCCCCGGTTCGCTAACTTCCGTACCGTCTTTCAGGGTAATTTTTGCGCGCAATTCCTCGCCGTAGTTGACATAAATGGCAGCACCTGTAGTGGGCACAAGGTCGATCGGCAAAGCACGATTTCCAAGCATTGCATTGAGCAAAGTTGACTTGCCGTAATTAAACGGGCCAAAGACAGCAATTTGAAAAGTTGGTTTGGCGAGATAGTCGCAAATTGAGGTGGTATCTCGATACAGTTGGGAGTTTTTATCAAGTTCGAGAATACCGAGTGCTGATTTGAGATAGTCTGTCAGGTCTTGATAAATTGCGGGTTGTTGCATATTGTTGTTTTATTTTAAGCGGATGCTAGGAAACCTTGATATAGCGATTCAATACTCTGCGACTCGGCAGAAACATCAGCCTCCAATTTTTTCAACCGCTGCGATTCAGCCTGACAATTAATCTCGCGAGATTCCTTTTGTTCCAGCAAATTATCTAACTCAGCTTTCCGAGAATTAATATCCGCATTCATCCGATCGCCCACTTCTCGCCCGTAAACATCAAAACACTCTTTCACAGCATCGTGAATCGGCTGCCACTGCTCTTGAGCCACCTGCGGCAGATATTTCACCAACTCTTTTTTTGCCGCTTTAACCAACTGTTTGTTAGCTCCGTCTGCTTGCAAAACGCCAACACCAATCCCCAACAAAGCTAAATATAGCGGCCCCAAAACAACCCCGGTCAAACTAGCAAAAATTGTACTGACGCTCAACACAGTGATTAAATTAAGCAGGATATTTTTCCAGTCAAAACCAGCTCCTGCCATTGCTACGCCCGCCAGATTTCCGGTCGTTAACGAGAACAATCCCATCGCCCATTTTGCCCAAGCTGGCGAGTTATCTTCGTTCGAGTTGCTGACTGCTGCTGGTATTTTTTGCCCGGTCAGTTTTTCGGTGATTTTTTCAGTCACTTTCGTGTAAGATGCTCCGTAATTTGCCGCACTTTTCGATAGCTGCGAAAATGCTGAATTCATCTCTTGTTCTGCGGTGAGAGTCCAAGCTGCTAGTTTGTCATTGATGTACTGCTCTAATGCTCGTTTGAGCGATGCTTCAAAGGCTTCTCGCTTGCCTTGGCTGAAGAAATCCAGAAATTTTAGATCCGGTTGATACCGCAAAAAGTCTGTTTCAAAGGTATTTTCTAAGTTGAGAACGTAGGCGCGGAAAGAATCTGCGATCGCCCGCGATTTACTATCTCTAACTTCGATAATTTCTTGTTGAAACTCATCCCGAATTTGAGTCAGCTTCTTAAACTCCGGCTCAACTGAATTAATTTTTTCCTTCAACTCATTGACATCGCGATCGAGTAATGGTAATCTGCGCCCAACAGCTTCGCGGACACGAGCAGAAATTTGACGCGCCAAAGTCCTCGCCGGGCGCAATTCCGAAATCGCCCTTTCCTGGGTCAAAAACGTATTCAGTGCCGCCATAAACTCGGGAAAACCAGTTCCTGTCAAATCCGCCTCCGGGTTTTTCATCCGCAGCCTGAGCGCCTTAATTGAGGTAATTGCAAACACTCGCTCGTCGTAAATATCGTGTCCTTCTGTTAAACAATATTCAGCCAAATTAGCTTGAAAAACCCGCCGCAGTTTCCCTTCTGCTTCTGCTAATTCTTCAGGATCATCCGGGTCAATCAAACTTTCCCGCACCTGATCCCAAGCATTGATCAAAAAGAAAATGCTTAATCCGCGATTTTTGATGTAATTTTCTAAATAACGTCTTTCACCCATTGTGCAAGGCTGAGTTGCTCTGAGCACAAACAAAATAGCGTGGCAGTTGTTGATGTAACCCAGAGATAATTCATTGCGGGCTTCTGTATCGTTCAGTCCGGGACTGTCTACTATTTCTATGCCTTTTTCCAGCAAAGGTAAGGGATATTCTACTACGGCACAATCGATATCGGGAAATGCTGGTTTCTTTTCTTCTTCTAAACGTTTTGCCTCAGCGGGGTCAATTGTGTAGTTCTGTTTAAAACTTTTAAAATCTAGCTGTTTGGGGCTTTTGCCGTCATTGAAATAAACGGTAACTTTTTTTTCTGAACCGTAGCGCAAAATCGTCAACAAAGCTGTACAGGGATTTACATCGCTGGGCAGTAAGTTTTCGCCGATTAACGCATTGAGAAAAGTGCTTTTTCCGCGTTTCATATCACCTAGCACTAACAGGCGAAAGACTCCTTGGCGCAAGTTTTTACTGGCGACATCAATGTCAGCGTTGTCTGTTTCTAAACCGAGTTTTCCCGATGCTTCTCCTGCTGCTAATTCTGATTGGTTGATGGCTGTGGCGATGTTGCTGAGGCGATCGGCAATTTCTCGGCGGACGGCGGCTACGCGCTCTAAATCGTTGAGAAAGTTGCTAGTTTCTACTTTAAGATTCATGGCTGTTTCCTGATAGTTTCCTGCTTGAGCTTTCAACTTCTGTCTTCTTCAATAAACATTTTGTAAGCTATGAAAGCAATGCCTCCCACTATCAGCGCGGCTGCCAGCCAAGATGCTATGCGAACTGCAACGATAACAGCAATGACAATGCCTGTAAATTGAGCGGCTGCTATAATTTTTCGGCGCCACTGTTTGAGTTTGCCGTTAACTTGGCTGTCTGGTTCTTGGTACTTGCTTGTTAGATGTTCGGGCACTGAGCGGTCGATTTCGGCTTCTAGTTCGCGGAGCCGAATTTCTTGTTCTCGCTTCCGCAGTTCTTGTTCTTTACGCCGGAGTTCTCGGGATTTGTTGTCTGGAGAATTCATAAATTTTAGCCTGTTTTCCGCTGGAAAAATGTGTTATTTATTGTCAATGTTGCGGAGCCATAAGTTCTCTACGACTGTAACTCACATTTTCCCACGTGTCGAGAAATGTTAAGAAATTTTAAAAAGAGCGATTCCCTACGGGATAGCTACGCTTCACGACTAATTAAGCCGATCGCCCTAGGCCCTAGACTAGCCGCTGCAAATCATCAATAGCCTTCGGGCCCGATAGTAGTGCGATCGCACTCGGCTTCCGACAAATCACCCAAGCGCGATCGAAATAAGTTGCAGCCCGCTAATTGAGCTTTGCTTAACTTTGCTTTCTCCAAATTAGCTCGACTCAAATCCGCATATCTCAAATCGGCATTCGTCAAATCTGCATTGTACAAATCCGCACCTTGCAAATTAGCTTTCTGCAAATTAGCACCTTGCAAATTGGCGTGACGCAAATTTGCTCTTGATAAGTTTGCTCTTGATAAACTTGCTTCCGACAAGTTAGCTTGATAAAGTTGAATGTCGCCCAATTCAGCCTCTTGCAAATCAGTTTTATAAAGATTAGCTTGCGTCAAATTTCCGTAGGGCAGATAAGCTCGCCTCAGAACGCTACCAGAAAGATTTATTTCTGTCAAATCTGCTTGAAACAAGTTATTTTCACTTAAGTCAACGGCGTTAAAGTTTCGCTGGCCCTCAGCATACTGAGCAAGCAATTCCTCAGCGCTTAGCTTTTGCATTTTCACTCCTCATGACGACAGCTACTGCAGCCAATCCATAACAGTAATTAATGGTTATTATTCTGCGTATTTATACTTAGGCATATTCTTATGTTAAGCTTGTGTAACAACAGTCGCATTTTTTCTAAGATTTTTTTTATATTTGTAAATTTCTGCCTTACTCGACCAGTAAGCGGTTAGTAATGTCAAGATCGATCGAGAAACCAAAGCCAATCCTCTACTGAAATATGCCAGAACATCCTCTCTCCATTGCTGAGCACTACCACGAACGCACCAAATACGACCCTGAAACCATTGCTGCTAAAAGCAAACAGCTAGATTGGACAGAGCAACCTGTGCCTTTCAAAGAATATAAAATTGGAGCGTATTTTGACCTCAAGCCTTATCTAAAAGACCCCTCGGAGGATGTTGATGCTGATCCCGATGCCGCTTGGTGGCATCGGTTATCTAGCTTGTTGCTGTGCAGCTACGGGTTGACGGCGAAAGTGCAGACGGTAGACGATAGCTACCTGTATTTGCGCTCTGCACCGTCGGCGGGTGGACTCTACCCAGCAGAGGTTTATTTAATCTCCCGTGGCACTGCCCAGTTGCCGGCCGGACTCTACAACTATCAGTGCAGAACTCATTCACTTGTTCATTTTTGGGACAGTCAAGTTTGGCCGGCATTGCAAGCAGCTTGTTTCCAGTCGCCAGCGCTAGAAAATACCCAATTGGCGATCGCCATTACCACTGTTTTTTTCCGTTCTTCTTGGCGTTATGAAGACCGAGCTTATCGGCGAATTTTTCTAGACACTGGGCATTTATTGAGTAATATTGAGTTAGCTTGCGCCGTCAACGATTACCGACCTCACCTGATTGGAGGATTCGCCGACGAAGCTGTCAATGAATTACTTTACATTGACTCGGAGCAAGAAGGAGCGATTTGTATAGTTGCTTTAGCCGACTTGCTAGATATTGACCAAAACTTGCCTAAATTTAAAACAGCTTTGCCCGGAAACACCACCACTGATTACCCGAAAATTTCCGAAGGTCAACTGTTAAAATACCTTCACAAAGCGACGCATTTAGAATCAGACCCTACCGGAGCTGATGGCTGGAAAATTGATGAAAGTGAAGGGGAATTAGAGGATAAATACAACTTTCCATTTTGTAGTAAAGTTTCGACTGTCACTCCTTCGATTCCTTGGGGAGTGAACCTGGAAAATTTAGAAAACACTATGCTCAAAAGGCGTTCGACCCGTGCTTATACAGGTGCTTCTTTGAGCTTGGGCGAACTGCTAGCTATGCTGGATTTTACTTACCAGCCCCAGCACTATATCGACCAAGGATTAGACGGTTATCCCGACTATTTCGATCTAAGTTTGATCGAGACTTTTATTGCTGTTTCGGGAGTAAATGGGTTAGAAGAAGGCTGTTACTATTACGCTCCGAAAGCTCAAGAATTGCGACAAATTCGGTTTAAAAATTTCCGCAGGGAACTGCATTTTTTGTGTTTGGGGCAAGACTTGGGCAGAGATGCGGGGGCGCTGTTGTTTCACACGGCGGATTTGAACAGGGCTGTAGCAAAATATGGCGATCGAGTTTACCGCTATTTGCACATGGACGCGGGTCATTTGGGCCAGCGGTTGAATTTAGCAGCTATGCAACTGCGTTTGGGTGTCAGCGGTATCGGGGGCTTTTTTGACGATCGCGTCAATGACGTTCTCGGTATTCCTGCGGGTGAGGCTGTGCTTTATATTACAAGTCTTGGAAGACCTCGATCGTAAGAATAAGTCAATCGATTTTAGATTTTAGATTTTAGATTTTAGATTGAAGAATTGGCGTTGCTGATTTATGGTATGAACTACTCAATCTGCCAACAATGAAACAAGCGAGTCAGTCAATCTTCTGAATTTTCAAGTGATAGCGGTAAAGTGAGGATTGCAAACCTGTAATAGAGAGGTTTTACGTAAGTCCTACCATTGCTATTTGCCAATGCAAAATCTGCTAAATATTCTATCGAGCACTGATTCTGTCACTTCTTCGCCCGTAACTTCCCCCAATGCTTGAATAGCCCCGCGCAAATCTATTGTCCAGAAATCTAAAGGCAATTTATTGCTCATAGTATCTGTGCACTGTTCCAGAGAAATTTTAGCTCTGGTTAACGCCGCTGCTTGTCGCTGGTTGATTGCTAAATCTGAGTTTGCTGCTTGCAAATTTCCCCCGCTGACAGCATCTAAAATTGCTGTTTCTAAGTCTTCTATGCCTCGATCCAGGGCTGCTGCTGCGGTAACTATTGGGTGAATTTCTGAGGAAAAAGGTAATTGGGGGATTGTTTTTACTAAGTCTATTTTGTTGATAATTATAATTAGCTGGCGGTGCTTTACTTGTTCGTAAATTTCCGAATCTTCCTCTGTCCAACCAGATTCTGCGTCAATTGTCAACAACACTAAATCGGCTTGTTTTGCTGCTGCGCGCGATCGCTCAACGCCAATTTTTTCTACCTTGTCTTCGGTTTCTCGAATGCCCGCAGTATCGAGCACCTGCACCGGAATGCCGCCCACAACTAGCTGCGATTCTACGACATCCCGCGTCGTACCGGGCAAATCCGTGACGATCGCGCGATCGCTCTTACTCCACGCATTCAACAAACTCGATTTTCCCACATTCGGCCGCCCAACAATCGCTACTTTTAAACCTGTTCTCAACAATTCTCCGCGATCGGCAGTCGCCAAAATTGTTGACAATTCCTCCAAAACATGATTTATTTCCAAAGAAGTTTTAGCTTCATCTAAAGGCGGCAAATCTTCCTCAAAATCAATTCTTGCCTCAATTTCTGCCAGTACGTCCAAACAAGTTGTTCTCAATTTGCGAATTGGCTGCGCTAATTTTCCTTGCAAACCGGCCAAAGCACTTTGTGCAGCAGCGGGCGATTTTGCTCCCACCAAATCTGAGATACTTTCAGCTTGAGTTAAATCCAGCCTCCCGTTCAAAAAAGCCCGCAGCGAAAACTCTCCTGGCTGCGCTAATCTCGCCCCATTTTCCAAACATAACTGCAAGACTTGCTGCACAGCCATAATGCCACCGTGACAGTGAAATTCCACCACATCTTCGCGAGTAAAAGAACGCGGCGCTTTCATGATTAACAATAAAGCTTCATCGACTAATTCTTGAGTTTTGGGGCGACGGATATGACCGTAAAGAATGCGGTGAGACTCCCAGATTTGCCGTCCTGGGGTGCGAAACAGAGTTTCGGCAATTTTTAAGGCTGCGGAACCGGAAACTCGCACAATGCCGACGCTGCCTTGTTGGGGAACTATGGCAGTGGCGATCGCTGCGATCGTTCCTCCTTTGGTTAATGATTCAGACATTTTTATTATTCACACATTCAAAAGTTCTTTCAATATCCTGTTTTTGAGTATCAGGCAATTGCTTGTCGATATTTGAGAGTATAAATCTCTAGTTTGTCATTCAAAAAATTAAAATAGCCGCCCTTTAGGGCAAAATGCACCAGTTTCCGGGTCGAAGCGTAGGAGATATTTGGTAATATTTTCCCTAGAGTCGCTAATTGCTCGTCGGCTGCGAGAGACCAGATAACTTGAATTAGGGATTCAACCAGTTGTACGTTCATTTGACTGACCTCCGGCTTGGTTGTTAAATTATACATATCTCATTGACAGGATAAACAATTTCAGCATCTTTTTTCTAAAATATTAGAAGAGCGTGGCAACAGCGAGGGACTTGGCGAGCCAATCCGATCGCCCGTTTGTCCAGTCAGTCGATTTTAGATTTTAGATTTTAGATTGACTCCACAAAAGAATCGGGTAGCTTCAACTAGGGTCTAAAATTTTGGGAGGCTAACGACTCCTGTGGGAAAGCAACTATCCGTTTTTGGGTAGGAGTCACGGCTCGATCGAACTTAAATTACTCAGCCACATATTTTGGCTATTCTGATTTCATGCGATAATGGAAAATTGACAATCAAGCATCCAGGATACCCGCCACGTGATTCATCCGTCCAGAAATAAAAAACCTGTATCCGATGAAACTTGCCCCCCGAATTTATCTGTGGGGTCAGTCGATTTTCGATTTTCGATTTTCGATTCTCGATTTACCCCACAGATAAATCTGGGAGCTTGAACTAGGGTCGAAAATTTTTATCTTTCCACGACTCCTGTACGTGGCAGCGTATCCGTTTTTGGGCTGGGTCAATGCTTCAATCTAAAATCTAAAATCTAAAATCGATTGACAGGGTAGAGGGCAAAGTATGATTGGTCAACTTCTAGACAGACGTTACCGCATCATTAAAGTCACAGACTCAAGTGAAGTGGGAAAAACTTATCTAGCAGCAGATACTCACCGTCCTGGGTATCCGCAATGCACGGTTAGAGAAATGCGACTCCCCGGCACAAGTTCACAAACTCCAGAATTAGTCAAAGTTATATTTCAACGAAACGCCGAAATAATTGAAAAGTTGGGAAAACACGACAAAATCCCGGAATTATTGGCGTATTTTGAGGAAAATCAAAGTTTATACTTAATTGAAGAATTTATTGCCGGTTCACCTTTAAGTCAAGAACTAATACCCGGTCAACCTTGGGATGAAGATCAAGTAATTGGTCTGCTATCAGAAATATTAGAAATTTTGGTGTTCATACACGAGAAGGGTTTTATTCACCGCAGAATTCAACCAGACAGAGCGATCCGGCGCGAGTCTGACGGCAAATTTGTATTGGTAGACTTTAGCTTAGACAAAGAAATTAACCCGGAACTTGCTAACTGTCATTTGTTGTCGCAAACCTCCCCGAACTCTGTTAAACGGCATGAGGCAAAAAAACAGGATTTGGCGGCTCAGGAGTTATACGTGCCGATCGAGCAATTGAGCGGCAACCCCCGTTACAATAGCGACATTTACGCTCTAGGTACGATCGCCCAGCTTGCCGTCACGGGACTCTCACCCAACGAACTGAGTGCCTTAAAAAACAACAACAACGAAATTCCCTGGCGAAACCGAGCAACTTGTTCGGCAGCCCTAGCAGATATTATCGAGCAAATGGTGCGCCCCGACTGCGAGGAGCGCTATCAGGAGGCCGCCGAAGTTTTAGCAGACCTCAAACAAATCGCCGTAAAATTGGAGGTTGAGCCGCCGCCAGCCACAATCATCACGCACGCTATGAGTCAACCGCGAAGACAAAGCCCAACCAAACTGCTGCTGTTGGCTGCAACAGCGGCAGCTTTAATCTTGACGGCACTGATAACTTACTTTTGGCAGAGTCAAAGTCCGGCGAGATCAAAAGAATTGTTAGCCCGCGGCGTGGCCAAGGCGCAGCAAGGTGACACAACAGGCGCGATCGCCGATTATACTCAAGCGATCGCCATGAATGCCACCGATGCGGAAACTTACTACAAGCGGGCAAACGCTCGCTACGACATGGGGGCAACCGAGCAAGCAATACAGGATTACACGCAAGCAATTAAAGTCAATCCTAGCCACACCAAAGCTCTCTACAATCGAGGTATGGCCCGCCTCGACATCGGGGACAAGCGGGGGGCCGTGGAAGATTTCACCCAAGTCGTGCGACTGAATCCCAGCGACGGTGAGGCATACTCGCAGCGGGGTTTAGCTTACTACGAGTTGGGCGACTACGCCCAGGCAATTGAAGACTACACTCAAGCAATTCGGCTCAGTCCCAACGATGCTACAGCTTACAGCAATCGGGGCTTAGCTCGATCGGCTGCAGGCGACAAAACAGGAGCAATGGCAGATTTTACTCAAGCCCTTCAAATTAGTCCCAAACAAGCTGGCGTATACTACAGTCGTGGTCGATCGCGGTTTAATCTGGCAGATTATCAAGGAGCGATGGAAGATTATACTAAGGCGATCGAATTGCAACCAGATCTCGCTGATGCTTATACCAATCGGTGCAGCGCTTACTTGAATTTGGCCACCTACGATAAAGCGATTGCAGATTGCACCGAAGGAATGCGCCTCGATCCAAAAGATGAAGCAGCTTACAACAACCGCTGCATTGCTTATCTGAATTTAAAACAATATCAAAAGGCCAGCGAAGATTGCAGTTTGACGATCGGACTCAACGGCAACAATCCCAAAGCATACAGCAATCGAGGATTAGCTCGATCGGCTTCGGGAGACAAGCAGGGAGCTTTAGAAGATTTTACTCAAGCAATTCGGCTCAATCCCAGCGATGCAGTAGCTTACAGCAATCGCGGTACTATTTACTCAGAACTAAAAAATTACCCTTTAGCGGTTGAGGATTTCGCTCACTCGCTGCGGCTCAACCCCAACAATGCTAGCGCTTTTTATAGCCGAGGCCTCGTCCGCCGCCAACTCAAAGACCGTGCTGGGGCGATCGAAGATTTTCAGAAAGCTGCAACCTTGTTTCTAGAACAAGGAAGAGCCGATGGTTTCCAAAACGCACAATCACAAATCAACGACCCTAAATAAACTCTTAGTTTCCATTCAGATGTTAAAAAAACCAGAAAAAAGGAAGAAGGAAGAAGGAAGAAGGAAAAAGGAAGAAGCTCAAATTACCAACTTCCCCTTACCAACTCCCCCTTACCAACTCCCCCTTACAAATTCCCAATTACCAACTCCCCGTTACCAATTCTCAATTATAGATATGAACATGGTTGGTCAACTTTTAGACAGGCGTTATCGCGTAGTGCAAATCCTCAGTTCAGGAGCTTTTGGACAAACTTATTTAGCTGTCGATACTCGCCGGCCGGGCCATCCTCAATGTGTAGTCAAACAACTGCGCCCTCCCAGCAACACTTCCACAGTTCTCAAAACAGCTTATCGCTTATTTAAACAAGAAGCAGAAATATTAGAAAAGCTGGGAAAACACGATCAAATTCCATTTTTACTAGCTTATTTTGAAGAAGCAAATCAATTCTACCTCGTCGAAGAGTTTGTGCCCGGACACGCCCTAAATAGGGAAATTGTGGCCGGTCAACCTTGGCGAGAAGAACGAGTGCTGGATCTGTTGCAAGAAGTGTTACAAGTTCTCGCCTTCGTACACTCTCAAGGAGTGATTCACCGCGATGTTAATCCCTCCAACTTAATCCGCCGCAAACCCGACGGCAAATTAGTTTTAATTGACTTTGGTTCGGTTAAAGAAGTTGCGAGTCACGTCAGCGATCACGATACAGAGTTTCCGCGCACCATTGCTACTGGAACTCCGGCTTATATGCCGATCGAACAATTTCAAGGCAACCCGCAATTTAGCAGCGACCTCTATGCAGTCGGGATGATGGCAGTCCAAGCTATCACTGGTTTACCCGGTACGGATTTGCCCAAATTGCAAGATCCGAGTCCTTCTCATACGGGGGAAATTGTTTGGCGAAACCGATCTCAATGTTCTGTGGGATTAGCCAATATAATTGACAAAATGGTCTGTCACCAATTTGCCAAGCGCTATCAATCTGCGGAGGAAGTTTTGGTAGCTCTCAGCAAGTTGAGACACCGCCAAGAGCCTGTGAATACGGCTAACAAGAAAAGTATTGCTCCCAGCTTAGTGTCTTCTGATAGTTTTTATTCACGTTTGGGAAGTCGATTTTGGTTGCTGATTTTGGCGGGCGTCGGGGCAGCGATAGTTCTGATATTTCTGTTTAGTTATTGGAGCCGGCCGAATCCGATTAAAGCTAAGGAATATTACGAACAGGGAGTGGAAAAGTCTCGCAATCAAGATGCGGATGCAGCTTTGCAGGCTTTTAATAAGTCAATTCAATTGAATCCTAAAAATGCTGAGAGTTTTTACCAGCGCGGTAATGCTAATTATGATTTAAAAAAGTATCAAGAAGCAATTGCGGATTATTCTCAGGCGATCGCTCTCAATCCTAAATATGTTCAGGCTTATTTTAACCGCGGCCTAGCCCGTCACGATTTTAACGATACACGGGGAGCGATTGAGGATTACACTCAAGCTTTGAATCTCCAGCCAAACGATGTTGATACATATTACGAAAGAGGAGTTGCTTATTTAGAACTGCAAGATTACAAGGCCGCTATTCAGGATTTTACCGGAGTAATTCGGCTGCAGCCGAACCTTGTTAAAGCTTATCATTCGCGGGGGTTGGCTCGTGCTGGGAGTGGCGATTTGCAGGGGGGAATTGGAGATTATACTGAGGCAATTAAACTTGATCCTAAGAATGTTGATGCTTTTTACAGTCGCGGGAGAGCTCGCTTTCACCTAGGAGATTATCAGGGAGCTTTGGCGGATTATTCTCAGGTAATTGCGATCGATCCCAAGAGTGAAGATGCTTACGCTAATCGTTGCAGCACGCAGTTGAATTTGGGAGCACATCAAGCGGCAATTGACGATTGCACTCAGGCAATTTCGCTGAGTGAGGAGGATGGGGTTCCTTACAACAATCGCTGCATTGCTTATTTAAATTTGAAGGATTATCCGAAAGCAATTGCCGATTGCACTCAAGCGCTAACAGTAAATCCGAATGATTTTAATGCTTTTAACAATCGTGGTTTAGCTCGCAGTGCCGGGGGTGACGCCCAGGGGGCGATCGCAGATTTTACAGCAGCAATCGGCTTCAATCCCAACAATGCGGAAGCTTACGCCAATCGGGCTAAGATTTATCACGAGTTAAAGAATTACAATAGTGCGATCGCAGATTACGTGCAAGCTATTCGGATCAGTCCGAATTATGCTGCTGCTTACTACGGTAGAGGCATGGTTCGCCGCTCATTGGGAGACAAAGCAGGAGCAATTAGCGATTTAGAAAAAGCCGGCAAAATGTTTCTCGATCAAGGACTTACTGGGGGTTACAAAGATACACAATTTGAGATTGAAAAGCTCAAGTAGTCAGTTGTTAGTTGTTAGTTGTTAGTCAACAGTTAACAGTTAACAGTCAACAGTTAACAGTCAACAATGCCCCCTGCCCAATTCCCTTTAAGAGTTTTGAAGTCTCTTCACCAACTCATAAAACGGTTCCCAATTATCCTCAATAGCAATGGGCTCCCAAACAGCCTCAATTGTCGGTCTCAAGAGCGATTGTTCGGGATTGTGCTTCCGCAACCTGTCCGCCATTTGATCCATATCATCCGTAGACAAACTTTGCAAAACGTGATAATAAAACTGCCGCCAAGGTGCTATCAAGTCCGCCGGTTCCGCCTCAGCAAAAATTAGACTAGCATCATCTCGCCAAGTGCGATCGAACTGTCTTCGCAATTCAAAAAAGAAATCGTGATACTCAACTTGAGACTCCGCCAGCATTTTAATTGTCACCTTCAACAACTCATCTCCATCAGCTTCTGGCAAATCCTCAAATCCCAATCTATTGAGCATCAACCGCCGATATGCTGCATTATAATAATCGCCAAACTTTGCCAAACCCGCATCCATATCAGCTTGAGGAATCGCCGCTGCTAGCGGTTCCTGGAGTTTCTCTAAATTGTCCCTACAAATCAACGGTTGATTGCCGTAACAATAAAGACCCGAATAGTCAAAATAAGCTGCTGTAAATTGCGGCTTGTAAGTTGGAATAAAAGCGAAAGGCCCGTAATCGAAACTTTCTCCCGTAATCGACATATTATCAGTATTTAGCACGGCGTGGCAAAATCCTGCTGCCATCCACTGAGCAACTAATTCAGCTACTCGCTGGACTAAATCTGCATAAAATAGCGCATATTTGTCCGGGGCAGAAAAACTAGCTTTGCTTGCTTCTAAATGCAGTTCTGGATAGTAATATTCAATAACAAAATCTAAAAGTTTTTTAGTTAAATCCGGGCGGCGGATATAGTGCAACCTTTCAAAAGTTCCAAACCGAATGTGAGAATGACTGAAACGCACCATTACGGACGATCGTGTCGGAGATGGTTCGTCGCCCCGCCACAAAGCATCCCCAGTTTCAACTAAACTAAAACAGCGAGATGTCCGCACTCCCAATCGGTGCAAAGCTTCGGCGGCTAAAACTTCGCGAATTCCCCCTTTGAGAGTAAGTCTACCGTCACCGCCCCGCGAGTACGGAGTGCGGCCGGAACCTTTAGTGCCGAAGTCGTAAAGTCTGCCATCAGTGCCGCGAACTTGGCCGTATAAGAAGCCTCTACCGTCACCTAAATTGGGGTTATATGCGTTGAATTGATAGCCGTGATAGCGGAGTGCGAGAAAGGGACGGACGCAGTGAAATTTGCCGAACGCTTCGATGAAATGTTGGTCGGTTACTTGCGCGGGATCTAAACCCAATGTTAGCAATAATTGGTCATTGCGGAAGCGGAGAATATGCTGCGGAAAGTCGGCTGCGGGAACTTCATCAAAATAGTCGCCGCCGAGGGATTCGAGGGCTGGTTCGTAGTTGAGGGAAAGCAAAGGATTTGACATTTTTCTATTTTATCTTGAAATTGGCGATCGCTCCAAATTATATACAAGTAAGGTGCGGACTGCATTGGTGTCAACAATTGCCTCAGACCCTTTTTCTCTCTCGTTTATAGCCGAGTTCGATCCCCTCACATCTCCGGGCTTTTTCATGCTCAAATTTTAGCCAAGCTGAAGTTTGAGCATGAAAAATTAATGTCTTCCTCGAAGAGAAAAAGTTTTTACGGTCAATTTTATTGATAGTTGAATTAACCGTTTTCCTTGCTAAAAAGCGATTTTAAGGCTTGAATTTTAGTCAGATTCACCAGCTAATATACCAATCCCCTCTTTAAAACTGGTCAACACCCCGTAAATCGCCCAAATCGCCATCGCCCGCAAATAGTGACTCGCCCGAAAAGTTCCCCCCGCCGTAATCGCTTCCGGCGTCCGAAACTGCAACCCATTTTCATAAATCTGCTTCACCACAGCATCCGTCAATTTAAAAGCTTTCTCCTCCATCCCCATCTGTACCAAAAAAGCAGCCAACCCAAAATTAATCCCTGTCCAAACTTCCAAAGGATGAGTCGCATTCGGATTTTCCGGCGAACCATTCAGCATTACCCCATTCGCCGCACCGAACTCCCCATCGTTGAACTTCAAAAAGCAAGAATCGTACACAGTTTCTAAAGCACTGACTGCACATTCGGGCGGTACAATATCCGGCAATCCTAACAGTTTCGCGTAAAATTGACCGCAGAGTTGGTCTGTCATCACCACTTCGGAATTACTCTCGCTGTCCAAACGGTAATATTGACCGTTCCACAATTTTTCTTGATAGCTCGGTCTTGCTTGTAGCAGCCAACTGTGATATAATGCTATTTTTGCTTGAGGGTTAGGAATTATCTCCGGTGCTGCATCTTCCAAGATTTCACCGATCGCGATCGCAGCCTCCAGCGCCGCCAACCACAAACCCCCGCAATACGCACTTATCCCCCGCATTTGCCAGTCATCAAACGTCTGATCCGGTGCTCCCGAATTCTCAGGAATTCCGTCCCCATCCTCATCAAAAGTTTTCAGATAAGCCAAAGCCTCAACAATTGCCGGCCAACACTCTTGCAGAAAATCACAATCTGTGCTGCTAGTCAACAGGAAATCCCGATAAACCTGCAACACAAAATCGCAAGGCAAATCCTTCCATAAATTGCAATCTTGATAGCTAGTATAATTCGTTTTCTCCCAAGGATGTTCGTTAGGAGCACCCAAATCGTGGGGCGTTGCACCGACAGCTTTTCTAATAGCCGAAGCTTGATTCCAGCCAATAATTCTCGGCGTATCGTCTCCTGCAGAAATTGCCCTAGCGAAGGCTAAAACCACCGACTTTTCCAAATCCGGCCACAGCATCAACAAAGCAAAAGAACCGTAAAGCCGCACGTCTAAACTTTCATACCAGCGGTAATCAATGCACTCCAAAACCGCAAATTGACCCTTCGGATCGCGTTCGTCAGCCGCACTCCAAAGAGTACCGCCATCTGTCAGGGCGTATAACTCGTTAAACAGCGCCATTTTAAAACTGTCTGACAAATCTTTCCGTTCTAAAATGGGTTTTTGCCAAGCTTCAATATTTTCGCGCCAAGTATCCGAATGCTTCATTGCAGTGCGAATAATCGGCCAAGCATTTTTGCCGTTGCGGCCGAAAAAATCCGTATAGCGGCGATAGTACCAAACTCCCGATGCAAACTCAGTAACGGGCAAATCCCAAGCTATAATAAAGGGGATTTTGCGAGTTTTTCCCGGTCGAATAGTAAAGCGAACTGCGATCGCACAAGCCAACTGTTCTCCTGCTGTTGCGGCTGTCTCGTCTCTGTCATCCAACAAGAAACCTTCAGCAGAAAAGTTGCGCCAAATATCCTCGCCATTACCCGCCGGGTTCCAGCGAGTTTGATAGAATACTTCTACCGCCGGATTAGTAATAGTTGCGATCGCCCATTGTCCATCCCCCTCTTGCGGTTCCTCCTCAGCAGTCAACCGCGTCATCACGCAACCGATCCGGTGAAAATCTTCCACCAACAAATTCAAATTTCCGGCACTTTCTCCCCACCGGGGTTGATAGTCATAAAATGGACTGCCATCATCTCGAACCATCACTTTCGGCGACTTGTTGGCATTAGTAAACCAACCAACAATATTCTCCCAAGTCAGCATGATGCTGAGAGTAATCGGCGCATCTGTAGGATTGTGCGCCACCCATTCAAACATGGCAACTGGGTAACTGCTTTCCTGATAATTGTTTGGCAAAATTGGCGAAAATTGCTCGCAGCTTAATTGAGCATGAAACACATTTTCGTATACAAACCAACTGCGCGGATACAAAGCATGATAACTCCCCGAAGATTGAAATTTTTCCTTCTCTTCCCTTCTTCCGTCTGCCTTCAGAATTCCATCCGTTACATCCGTTACAGAATCCGTTGCCGAACTTCCTTCCGATGGATACCATTTCCAACTAGATAAACTGCCATCTGTAGGCGGTTCAGTGGAGAGTGCAAAAGCTTGTTTTTTGCCTTGAGTTTCTTCAAAAACGCTGAACTGACAAGCGGGCAAACTGCGAAAAATGTGTTCGCCGCCGTCAATGTGCCAGAGGTTGAAGTCGCCGCGGGACGATCGCCCGATGCAGCCGGCACCGAACCCGCCCAGAGGCATTCCGTGCCAGGGCCCGTCGTCGAGATTGCTTGCGTAGCGGACTGTATAGGGATTCTCCCAACCGAGGCCGATGGGACGTTTCCATGTGTGCGGGGGGATGTTTGGATTGGAGGTGCGATCGTTATTCATGTCATCAATTTTAGCGCTCGATCGAGCTTGACAATTTTTTTATTTAATTTTAAACTTTTATCGCTCGAATAAATCCCGATATTTCCGACGACTGTTGACTGTTGATTCTTGGCCTAAAGCAATTGGGTTCAGGGCTGCCAGATTAATCAATTCTCCCATCTAACATCTAAAATCTAAAATTTGTTGGTCGATCGCCTAACGCGGTAGAACATCATCTAACCGCAGTTGCAAGCTGGTTAACAAAGGAGAAATAATCCGATCGCCGAGGCGAAATTGTTGCTGCGTGTAATCTTGGTCAATCAGTTGGCAAACGGTGATAGTAGGTTGTTTTGGTTTACCGATAAAAGCCACGCCTCCCAATCCGCGATAATCAACTATCCAATACTCTGGAATCCCTAAAATAGCATATTCTTCAACTTTTCGGGCGTAATCTGTTTCCCAGTTAGTGCTGACGACTTCTACCACCAATTTAATAGATCGTCCCAGCGTAATCACAGGTTCTCTTTCCCAAAGAGGTTCGCTGACAATAGCAGTTTCATCTAACACGACAATATCGGGACGGCGGGCGGTAGCTGCATCTGAAAATGGACGGATCAAACAAGTGCGGGGAATGAACCAAGGTAGTTTTTCGGCTGCGATGGCGATGCCGATTTGAGTTGCTAGTTTACCGCTGACGGTTTCGTGGGGGCCTGTGGGTTCCCTGTCAACTAATTCTCCGTCAGCCAGTTCGTAGCGGAAGTTGTCAAAATATCGATCGAGGAATGTTTCAAAAGTTAAGATTTTTGGCGCGGTGTAAGCCATTGGAAACTAATAGTTTTTTGCTTAAAATCTTATTCTATCAACTAACCAAATCCCAAATCAGAACCTTTCCCCGCGTGAACCAGAGCCAACTTTTCGTAACGCTTAGCGTGTTCCACCAACTCCGCAGCTTCTTCCTCAGAGACATCCCGCAGGCGTTTGGCAGGCACTCCCGCAACTAGCGTGTGAGGGGGAACATCTTTGGTGACAACCGCCCCTGCACCGACGATAGAGCCTGTGCCCACCCTCACTCCATCGAGGACGATCGCCCCAATCCCGATCAGGCAGCCCCGTTCAATGTAAGCTGAGTGAATCACAGCTCGGTGTCCGACGGTCACGAAATCTTCCAAAACAGTCGGTTTTCCCGGATCGCCGTGCAGAATTGCTCCATCTTGGATATTGGTACTTGAGCCGATCGCAATTCGCTCTATATCCGCCCGCACCACCGCCCCGTACCAGATACTAGCGCCCGCTGCCACCTCTACCCTGCCGATGACAATAGCGCCTTCAGCGATAAAAGCCGCTTGGGATAGATCGGGCAAGGGCCAAGAGGAAGGAAGTGCAGACAGAGATTCGTTGAGATTGCTCATTTGTAGGTCGATCGTTATACTTCTAGCAGATTAGCTGGTTGTTGATACGGGATATAATAAAAGTATTTGGGACTTTTGCAGAGAAAATATGCTGGGACGCAAATAAATGATTGAAGTTGCCTTGCAATACCCGATGTTTGGCCCGGAAATTCAGTGTCCCCACTGTCGCCAAACAATTCCGGCTCTAACGCTCACGGATACCTATTTGTGTCCGCGTCACGGGGCATTTGAGGCAGATCCAAAAACGGGGGAACTGGTTCACCTTCAGTCTGGGCGGCACTGGCGCCGCTGGGAGAATGAATGGTATCGCCAGCACACACACCCCGACGGGATTCGGTTTGAAATTCACGAAGCGCTCGATCGACTTTATACTCAAGGCTACCGAGCAACTCGCGTGATCGTTGCTCAACGCTATCGCGACTTAATCAGCGCTTATTTGGAACGCAGCACGCCTTGGCGCGGGCAAGCGGAATCGCCCCGACCGAGACTGTACGGTTTGCCTGTGGATTTTAGCCCCGATCCTCAAGACGACCCTTGTTGGGAAGTGATTAATTTTGATTTGGAAAAAGAGCCGGGACAGCCGATTAGATATCCGTATTTTCGGTTGTTTGAATAGTTATTAGTCAGTAGTCAGTAGTCAGTAGTCATTAGTCATTAGTCATTAGTCATTAGTCATTAGTCATGAGTTATTAGTCATGAGTTATTAGTCATTAGTTAGTTCCTATTCCTAATGCCTAATGCCCAATGCCCAATGCCCAATTCCCAATGCCCAATTCCCAATTCCCAATTCCCAATTCCCAATTCCCAATTCCCCAATCTAAAATCTAAAATCTAAAATCTAAAATCGAATGCACCACGCCTCGATTCGCACTGCTAACATACACCGGGCGATCGCCTTTTACGAACAGTTGGGATTTACTGTGAGCGATCGCTTTACCACAGGTTACACCCTAGCCTGTTGGATGGAAGGTCTCAACGGACGCATCGAACTAATTCAGATCCCGGAACCAAAACCCGCACCGGATGCTTTCGGAGACGAGCATTATGTTGGATATTATCATTTATCTTTCGATTTAACTGAGGCGACAACTGACTTGCCTAGCTGGTTGCAGTCTCTGAAAGAACGGTTTGAGGAAGCAGTTAAAGAGCAACCCAATCAGTTTCAAGCTTTGAAAGTTTTGTTAGAACCGACTCAACAGGCGATCGGGCAAAATGTTTACGAAGTAGCTTTTATTGCCGATACAGACGGTTTGCCCTTAGAGTTTATCCGACGGATGAATAGCTAATTAAGTCTGAGTTGAAACACTTCAGAAATCCCATCAGCCTCCATCTGTGTTCCGAAGTTGATATCTGCGGTTAAAAAATTCCAATCCGACTAATCTGCTTTAATCCGGATATCAATTAACCAATAACTAAATAGAAAAAAGAAGGAAACAGGGAGCAGGAAGAATGCTCATATAGCCAACTTTTTAGCCATCTGCATCTTTCGTTTGGATTAAGGGGATTTACTTAATTACCAATAACTAATCAATAAAAATAAAACCCGCGCCAGCGGGTTTTATATTCATGCTTATTGTTAATAAATTACTGTTTCAACTACTTACTTTTTAGGAACAAGAACCTCATTAGCGGCCACGGGACGCGCCGAGGAAGCAGTAGTTTTCAAAAGTGCGATCGCCTGCGCGTAGCAAGGATCATCCTTAGTCGCAACCAACATCGGTTTGTTAGCTAATTTCAGCTTTTGTTCGTCGGTGATTTCCACCTTAACATCAGGAGTAACCCCCTTGTGGCTGATATCCGTACCGTTAGGAGTATAGTAGTGAGCGATCGTCACCGCCAATCCCGAACCGTCAGCCAAAGAATGCACCGACTGCACCAAAGCTTTGCCAAAAGTTTGGCCGCCCATCACAGTTGCGCGCTTGTTGTCCTTCAGAGCACCGGCCAAAATCTCGCTGGCGCTGGCTGAGTTGTCGTCCACGAGCACCACCAAAGGCTTGTCAGTGAGCGCAGTGCGATTTGCCTTCATTTCCTGAGAATCGCCCGCCCGATCGACTGTGCGGACGATCGCCCCTGTATCCATCCACATCCGAGCGATATCAATGCTCACTCGCAGCAACCCGCCGGGATTCCCCCGCAAATCCAACACAAAAGCGTCAGCTTTCTGAGCCGAGAGCTTTTTAATCGCCGCCTCCATTTGTTCGCCCGCGTGGGAGCTAAACTCTTGTAAACGGATGTAACCCACATTCTTACCGCCTTCATTCTTGAGGCTGTAGCGAACCGCGGCTACCTCTATTCTCGCCCGAGTCAGAGTGATATCAAACTCGCTTTTGCCCTCACGAGCAATCCGCAGCGTTACTTTCGTACCTTCGTCGCCCCGAATTACCTGAGCCGCATCCGAGACAGTCATGCCTTTGGTAGTTTTGCCGTCAATCACCAAAATCGTATCGCCCGCTAGAATCCCTGCCTTCAGGGCCGGGGAATTTTCCATCGGCTCGACTACCCTAATCGCTTTTGTTTTCTCGTCTTCTTCCAGCCTCATCCCCACCCCTGTCAGTTCCCCAGACGTTTGATTCGTCAGCGCTTCGTACTGCTTCGGGTCCATGAAGCGCGTGTAGGGGTCGTTTAATTTCTCTAGGGCTTTGCGGAGGGCGGTGTAGGCAGCTTCGCGAGAAGTATAATTTTTGCTCAGCAGTTCTTGGCGGGTTACTTGCCAGTCAGTCTTGTTAAAGCTGCCATCAACATAGTCTCGGTTCACAATTTGCCAAGCTTCGTCTAAGACAGCTTTGGGGCTATCTTGAAGCTCAGCGCGGACTGATTGACTCAGGCCGGGAACGAGCAAAGATATCGAAGCGGTTGTTGCCATTGCCCCACTGAACAGGGCTGCCTGTAATTTAGAAAAGCGTCTGCGGGCTTGATTCATTGAATTTGGCTCAATTCGATTTTAGATTTTTGATTTGAGATTTTATATTGCTAAAAAATCTCACACTACTACTTAAACTATTGTGCGGAGGCTCCACCATCCCTTTGGACAGTTTAACGAGATTCATAGTCGATCGCCAACCAATTATTACTCTCTTTCAATAAACTTAATTTAAAACTTGGATTTATAAAGTGCCGTGGAAGCTAAAATCGAACAATTTTCGCGTAAGTGGTTGAGCCTGCTCGTTAATGGAGCTATCGGTCTAGCAGCGCTGGCGGGGGTCGTCGCCATGCAGTCTAGCCGGGAGTTAGGCGGAATGTCCCCAGTTGGCGTTCAGGGGCAAAAGCCGCTGTCTGCAATGTCTGCTGCCAGTTTCAAGCAAGCCGCACAGCAAGAAGCGCAGCAAGAAGCCCTGCGGCTAAAAATGCTCAAAACTATCCCTAGTTTTGGGTTTGACAATTTAATTGCAGATTGGACATTTCTCAAATTTTTGCAATATTTTGGCGACGACGAAGCGCGAGAGGTGACGGGCTACAATCTCAGCCAAGATTATTTTGACATAGTTACGCAGCGCGACCCGCGGTGGACTGACATCTACCTGTTTCTTTCCACAGCTATTTCTTTTTATCAAGGAAAGCCTGAAACCGCTGTTAACTTTATAGAGCGTGGTACTAGAGCCCTTGCCGTTTCGCCGCAACTTCATTCCCAATCGTGGATAGTGTGGCGAACTAAAGGTATTGATGAGTTGCTGCTGTTGGGGGATATTCCCGACTCAATTCGCTCTCACGAAATGGCCGCTGATTGGGTGGAAGGAAGCCCGGAATGGTCGAAATTGGCGCCGATGTTTCGAGCCACTGCTGAGTATTTGCGCCGAGATCCCGATAGCGTGCCGGTGCGGTTTAATGCTTGGAGCACGGTTTATGCTCAAACAACTGATAAGTTGGTGCGTCAAAGGGCGAGACAAGCTCTTGTCAAGTTGGGAGCTCAGGTGCAAAAAGATCAGGATGGAAAGGAGAGTTTTATTTTGCCCCCTCGAAAGTAAGCAGAAGGCAGAAGGAAGTTCGGCAACGGATTGTGTAACGGATGTAACGGATATCAGGAAGAAGGAAGAAGGGAAATGCAGCCGCAGTAATAGTTTCAGCTATCAAGAATGTCCTAAATGTCAAGACGGTTGACTGTAATTCTCCAATCCAAAATCCAAAATCTAAAATCTAAAATCGGCTTGAGTTAGTTCCCGCCATTCACCGGGTTTGAGGCCTTCCAGACGCAAATGCCCGATCGCACATCTGACCAGCCGCAGTGTCGGAAACCCTACTGCTGCGGTCATCCGGCGCACTTGGCGGTTGCGGCCTTCTGTGAGAGTCATTTCCAGCCAAGCTGTCGGCACGTTTTTGCGAAATCTAATCGGCGGTTCGCGGGGTGGCAAAGGTGGTTCTTCTAACAATAATTGCACTTTTGCCGATCGAGTCCGATAATCTTGAATTGTGACACCTGTCTGCAAAGCTGCGATCGCACTTGCATCGGGAATTCGTTCAACTTGCACCCAGTAAGTGCGGGGATGAGCGAATTTCGGGTCACTGAGGCGGTGCTGCATTTGTCCATCATCGGTTAGCAGCAACAAACCTTCACTATCGCGATCGAGCCTTCCTACTGCATAAATGTTAGGAATAGGAATATAGTCTTTGAGAGTGCTGCGTTTAGTTTCGCTGGAGTTGTCAGTGAATTGAGTTAAAACATCGTAGGGTTTATAAAATAGAATGTAGCGATAAGGCATGACAATTAAACAATAAAAATGTACCAACAGTGCGAGATAAAACTATATAACACCCTCAATAAACCCCTTCCTCTCTATCTTTTCTCCCTCCTCTGCGCCCTCTGCGGTTCCCAAAAAAATAAATCTTATTAACCAACGATTCAAACCTGCTATAAATATTGAGCCTTTAAAACCCTCACCAATCTCAACTACCCAATTTTACCATGCCCGAAGCCACACACCGCGTTTGCATCGTCTTAGGAACTCGCCCGGAAGCGATTAAACTAGCCCCAGTCATTCAACTCTTCAAAAGTTCTCCAACCTTTGACACCCAAGTAATTTTAACCGGTCAGCACCGAGAAATGGTCGAACAAGTAATGCAAATGTTCGCTCTAAAAGCCGATCGGGATTTAGCAATTATGCAGCACCAGCAAACCTTGACAGATATTACATCCCGGAGTTTGCAGGGTTTGGAAGCATTGTTTAAAGAATTGCAGCCCCACATCGTCTTAGTTCAGGGCGATACAACGACAGCATTTGCCGCTGCTTTGGCTGCATTTTACCAAAAAATACCCGTAGGTCACGTAGAAGCCGGATTGCGGACAGACGACGTGTTCAATCCTTACCCCGAAGAGGCTAACCGACGGTTGATATCTCAGCTCACAAGGCTGCATTTTGCCCCGACAGCGCTGGCCCAAGAGAATTTAGTGCGATCGGGCGTTTTGGGAGAAATTCACCGTACAGGCAACACAGTAATCGATGCTTTGCTTTCTGTCGCCAAACGCGAACCAAAATGCAACATTCCTAACTTAGATTGGAGCAAATATCGCACTATCTTAGCAACAGTTCACCGCCGCGAAAATTGGGGAGAACCCTTACAAGGAATTGCTCACGCATTTCTCCAAATCTTAGATAAATTTCCCGACACAGCCTTGCTGCTACCACTACACCGAAACCCCACTGTTCGAGAACCTTTGCAAGCTCTTTTGGGCGACCATCCGAGAGTCTTTTTAACTGAACCTTTAGATTACGCAGAATTAGTAGGAGCCATTCAAAGATCTCATTTAATTTTAACAGATTCGGGGGGCTTGCAAGAAGAAGCACCTAGTTTGGGCAAGCCAGTTTTAGTATTACGAGAAACCACAGAAAGACCAGAAGCTATTTCCGCAGGAACCGCTAAACTTGTAGGTACGAATTCTGATACAATTTTCTCGGCAGCGGCAGAATTGCTCAGCAATTCCGAAGCATACAACGCAATGGCAATGGCAATTAATCCCTTTGGTGACGGTTTGGCGGCTTCGCGAATTTTGAAAATTGTTGAAGACTATTTTAGTTAGCTAACCCCTCGTGAGTGGGACGGTGGAAACCGTAACTAAACAAACGAAGTCCCCGCAGAGGGGGACTAATTCCTGTTAAAAAAACTCGGTTTCTACCTGCATTCCCAAATTACCAATCCCCACCGCCACCCCCACTACTGCTATAGTCGCTACTGCTACTGCTGTAGTCGCTACTGCTACTGCTGCTGTAGTCACTACTGCTGCTACTGCTGTAGTCGCTACTGCTGCTAATGCTGTAGTCGCTACTGCTAATGCTGCTGCTGTAATCGGCACCCGCACCGCCACCGCTGGAGTTTCCACCGCCAAAGCTACCTCCGCAGTCGCTGTTGCTAATACTGTAGTCGCTGCTATTACTGCTGTAGTAGCCACCGCAATCATCGCTACTACTGTTGTTAGTGCTACTGTAATCGACGCTGTTACTGGTGTAATTAGGACTGTTACTGCTGTAATTGCGATTGTTACTGCTGTAATTGCGATTGTTATTGCTGTAATTAGGACTGTTACTGGTGTAATTGGGACTGTGACTGCCGTAATTGCGATTGTTACTGCTGTAATTGCGCGGATAACGGCGGTGGCGGTAACGAGATATCCGAGAAAATAAGCTGCTAAATATCCTGAAGATAATGAAGCAAGGTATAAATGCTATGAACGCTGTGAATAACAACCCAAGTAAGCCATAAATTAAATTCGATGAATCTTCACCTGTGGATGTACTATTACTAATAACTGGCGGTTGACTAGGTATTGGTGACGGTTTCACCCCTTGAGATGGTACGATTGGAACCAAAGGCAGCGTGGTTTGATATTGAGCATTTACCATCGGAGTTTGTAAAACATTTACTAACGCCTTTGTCCCCGCTAATGTGCCCCCGTCAAAGTCCTGCTGTTTAAATCGGGGCGTAATTTCGGTTTTAATAATTTCCACTACCTTCGCATCGGGTAAAATGCTTTGAATGCCCGAACCTGTTTCAATTTGAACGCGGCGTTCCCCCGACGAAATCAACAATAAAAATCCGTTATTTTTACCTTTTTTGCCAATCCCCCAAAAGTTAAATAATTCTGTAGCAAATGCTTTTGGTGTCGCAGATGGTTTAGTATCAGGCACTGTCACAACAGCGATTTCTGAGCCGTTTTTCGCCTCTAAATCCGAAATCATTTGATTTAGCTGAGTTTCGGTGCTGTCGCTGAGAATGTTTGCCTTGTCCGTTACCCAAGTGTTATTTACTTGACGGGGATTCGGTACTTCTTGTACTGTTATAGCTTGGCTTGTTAGAGGAAATGCAATTGCCGAAAAGCATAGCAAACTGGCCCAGATTATTTGTTTATTGCTAAATTGTAACTGCATCGCTTCAGTCTCCTGAATAACTGCTAGTCTGAAATTGACATATATCTGTCCGCCTAATTACAATTAAATAACCAGCTTACTGTCATGTCAATTCATATTATTCAGAAGTTGGATTCATAAAAATCATAATTTTAGGTGCGCCATCAGCACTTTACATTTATAGTCCTGGACGCAGGGGTGGCGAGAAACCGGGTTTTTAACCAAAATAATTGCTGAAAACCGTTAATCTGGGTTCAAAAACCCGGTTTCTTAGTGGGCGAGTGCGAGTGCGAACTAATTTAGATATTTTTAAGGAGAAGGAACTGGTGGCATAAAATTGCTGCTGCCTTTATAACCGGATAAAATAGCCAGTTTTTCCAAAGATTGCCTGCCCGTGTAATATTTTCCCCGAATTTCCCAAGTGGGATAAGCTTTAATATTGGCAGCTTTGCACAAATCCGGTTGAGCATCTTTGCCTCTGGGATCGCACTCAATGTAAGTAATTGCGGTAAATGCTTCTTTGCCGAAAAGTTCTTGTTGGGTGTGACAGTGAGGACACCAGTAAGCACCGTACATTCTAGCTTTGATGGTCTGCAAATGGGTTGCTAAAGCGATTTGATCCGGCACGGATTCACTGCGAATAGGTGGCGCTTCTTGTTCAGTAACAGGCTTTGCGACAGGGGGAGGAGGAGGGAGGGTTTGTGCTAATTTTTGAGTAGATTTGTTGCTGAAACTGAACTGTGCAATTCTTCCGTCTGCTTTGGTAGTGACGAAAATCCCCAAAGTCAGGAAAATGCCGATCGCACAAAAGTTGAATTTGCTTGCTCTCATCTTGGATTTCATCTTGGATTTACTAGGATTTCGCGAGCTTGATTCATAGCCTCTACAGCATTGTTTACCACAAAGATGTTAAATTGTGCTAAACCTTTAAAAAAAAGTTGACTTTCGGCGCTGTAATTTAACAATATAACTTGTTTGTTAGCTTTGAGGGCGAGGGCAATTTCCGAAGCAGTGCCCGTGCCCATACCGCAGGCAATTATTACATCTGAAGAAAGAACGTTAATGTTATTTCTGGCGTTTCCCATATCGGTGACAATGGCAATATCTACAGCTTCAGAAATGCCGCGAGTGTCATTTCCCGGAAGGATGCCGACTGTTAAACCGTTAGCTGATTTTGCTCCTTTGTTGGCGGCATCCATGACGCCGACATTTCTGCCGCCAGTTAGCAATATCCATCCTGCTTCCGCGATGAGTTGTCCCAGTTGATAGGCGTTTTCTAAGTCGGTTGATGTGGCACTATCGCCCGGGCCCATAATGCCAATGATAATTTTTTTCATAGTTTTGGGGTGAATATGGTGTTATTAATACTTGCTAGTTTGTTTTCACACTATCTACTCTGGAGATGGGTGAAAAATGGATCTCGCTCTTTTTTAACCGCAGATGGACGCAGATTAACGCGGATGCAAGAAGGGATCTCGCTCTTTTGATTGTAAAACGGGCGATCGCACCCTATTTCTTTTGGGGAAATTCTACCAATTCTGATTCCTTAAGACGTTGCGATAATAGGCAATCTTCAAAGCTGAAAGATTCTGAGTCTAGAAAACTAGCGATCGCCATTTCGATTGCAGCTTCCAGAGAACATTCTAGCTGCGTAGCTTTTTCCATCAGGGCGACTTTCACATAGTCCGGCAAATGGGTCATCAGCGAATGAATAGCTTCTGGTGGTAAGTGTTGGATATTGAGGATCTGAGTCATTGTTCTCTGGGGATTTTAACGTTGTAGGGAGGATTTGTAGCTTGAAGGATGAGGGTTTATAATTCCTATAATAACCCTGGTTTTTGCCATAGGTTGATGGTAACAAAAGCGATCCTTACATCATCTGGATCGTAGCGATAGAGCCAGCCCCAGAGGAAGGCTTTGTGATTACCTCGCAGTCGATCGCGGAGGTTCTTGGCTTTGCCGATGTAGAGTAATCCTTGAATGCGATGTTGAAAGGCGTACAAACCAACTCTAGGAGGAATTGTGTCGAAGTCGTGGCCCAGGGGATGGCACCGATCGAAGGCGGTAAAGGCGAGAGTGTCGAGAATTTGGCGGGCTTCTTGCTGGATGGGGTTGGTCATGGAAATTGCCAGATGCAAGCAGTTATTTCATCCTAGACAACTGGCTGCTGATTTTTTGCATCCCAGTAGAACAAAAACAAAACTATGATGGGCAATGCAGCAAGAATATTCGCAACGCACTCATAGATTAATGCGACTCCAAAGTTCTCTTCTTGTCCAATCAATGATAGCGGTAGATACAAAATAAAAGACACGATCGTCGAAGCAATAAACAATCCAAGATAGGTCAGAATTATCGTCCAAAATATCTTATCTCTTTTCCCTTGAGTCAAATTCGCACTAACTTTTTGAGCCTTCGATCCTTCTACACCTTCCAGCACCACAGCGGCATCAATTAGTGCATAGCGCAATGCCAAAATGACACCTGGAACGATGAAAAGAATTAAACCACCTAGCACAATCAATCCAGTGACAAAACGAGTTCCGAACATCTTGAAACACTTTCGTCCTGCGTGGGTCATGGACTCACGATAAGTTGGATTAAGTCCCCGCTTCAACTTAGCAAGTGCATGAAGTAATGCACCCACATAGAGCGTACCAAAAGAGCCTTCAATGAATTGCGACACTCGCAATTCTTGCATGGTTATACGCAACTCGTCTCCGCCAGTCATTTCTGGAAAAACGTACAGGCGCAAATATATCAACAGAATTGACCCCGGCAACCATACTGTTAGCACTATCAAACTAAACAGCACAAAGTTTGAGGCGAACAATCCAATAGCTTCACGGATTTTTTGAATCATAAAGTCTAGGGTCTACATTATGAATAAATTTTTATATTAGAATTTAAATGTAGAGGTGCTTTCACAATAGCTTGTAAGTGTTATTTTGTCAAGTAAATAAACTGAGTTGGTGGCGATCGTTGAGCGCTTTAATCTTCACTGCTACTGTTTCTTTGCATTCACTTGGGTGTTTCTGCCTCGCGCTTTTTATCTCTCTGCTTCACGATTCATATCAAGTGTAAATTTGGTTTCGCGAGCGTTCAACCTAACCTACACTTGATATTGGCGAACTTATCAAAAAATCTCCCCAACAATCATCCCCGCCAATATGACAAAACCCACCCAAACATTTTGGCGAAAAATTTGACCGTAAACAAGCTTAGGAATATCCGCATTCTGCAGTTGACTGTACTGCAAAAACCATAAAATTGCCGCCGCACTAATTGCCATCCAAAAACCAATGTGCAAGTGCAGATTAATTCCCATTGCTGCTAACAAACCGACAGTACCAACAAAGAAAAAACCCACAGCATTAGCAGCATTATTCCCGAAAAATATCGCGCTGGAATTCACACCCAAACGCAAATCGTCTTCCCGATCGCTCATCGCATAAACTGTATCAAATCCTAACGTCCACAGTACGACTGCACCCCACAGCAACCAAGTCGCTAATTCTAGTTCTCCCACGGCGGCGCTCCAACTAATTAAAACTGCAAAACCCCAGGCAATTGATAACACTAATTGTGGCACTGGGAAGAATCTTTTTGCTAGGGGATAGCAGATAATTACTGGTACGGCGGCCACGCACAGCCAGAAGCTTAAAGGATTGAGATAAAAAGCGAGAATCGCCGCGCAAGCAAAGGAAATTAATGCAACTCCTATCCCAGTTTGCACGGTGAGGGCGCGGGATGCTAGGGGGCGCGATCGCGTCCTTTCTACTTCGGGATCGATATCGCGATCCCACAAGTCGTTGATGACACATCCAGCCGCACTCGTGGCTAAGGTACCCAACACAATCACGCCCACCAATGCTACGGGCGGCCTCCCGTCTGCTGCTAAAAAGACGGCCCAGAGGGCTGGAATCATTAAAATGAGCCTTCCTGCTGGTTTGTCCCATCTCAAAAGCCTTACGACGGTTAGCAATGTGGATTCGGGTTGGCGATCGGGCTCTGTAAGCATTTTAATTTTAGATTGGAGATTTTTAATATTTTAAGCCGATGACTCAGTAAATTCATGGAATAATTAAAAATATCTGTCAACCCCGATACACTCCAATGGTTAATTCACTTGCTTCTGCGGAGTCAAATCGCATTATTGCTGCTATTGATATGGGTACTAACTCGTTTCACATGGTGGTGGCGCGGATCGATCCGAAATTTCCCGCGTTTACGATTATTGCTAGAGAAAAAGATACGGTTCGGTTGGGCGATTGTGAGGTTAAGACAGGGCGCTTGAAATCCGAGGTTATGGAAAGGGCTCTTGCCACTCTGCGCCGTTTTCAAGATATTGCTAAAACTTTCAATGTCGAACAAATTATTGCTGTGGCTACGAGTGCGGTTCGGGAAGCCCCTAACGGGCGGGATTTTCTCCAACAAGTCGCTGAAGAATTAGACCTGAATGTAAGTTTAATTTCCGGTCAGGAAGAAGCGCGGAGAATTTATCTCGGCGTACTTTCGGGAATGGAGTTTAACAATCAGTCCCAGGTAATTATTGATATTGGAGGCGGTTCTACTGAGTTGATTTTAGGAGATAGTTCAGAACCTCGCTGTCTCACCAGTACAAAAATTGGTGCTGTTCGCCTAACAGGACAATTTGTCAAAACTGACCCAATTAGCAAGGAGGAGTTTGCTTATTTGCAAGCTTATATTCGGATTTCGCTAGAAAGACCGATCGACGAATTGCGCTCCCAATTCCATGCTGGCGAACCTTTGCGCTTGATTGGCACTGCTGGAACCATCGAAACTCTGGCCACAATTAACGCTCGCGAAAAGTTGGGAACAGTGCCGAGTCCCCTAGCCGGATATCAGTTAAGTTTAAAAGATTTGCGCGATTTAGTCAATCGCTTTCGCAAACTTTCTTATGCCGAAAGGTTGGCAATTCCGGGAATGTCGGACAAGCGGGCCGAAATTATTCTGGCAGGCGCTTTGATTTTGCAGGAAGCGATGACATTATTAGGAATGGAATTTCTTACTGTTTGCGATCGGTCTCTGAGAGAAGGCGTAATTGTTGACTGGATGCTGGCGCACGGTTTAATTGAAAACCGCTTACGCTATCAAGGTTCAATCCGCCAGCGTAGCATTCTCCACATGGCTAACAAATATCAAGTCAATTTAGAACAAAGCGAAAGAACCGCAGCATTTACTCTCAATTTCTTCGACCAAACTCAAGGAATTCTACACCACTGGGGAAGCGAAGAACGCGAGTTGCTGTGGGCTGCGGCAATTCTACACAACTGCGGTTTATACGTCAGCCATTCAGCGCACCACAAGCATTCTTACTATTTAATTCGCAATGGTGAGTTATTGGGCTACACTGAAACAGAGATTGAAGTCATTGCCAATTTAGCTCGCTATCACCGGAAAAATCCTCCTAAAAAGAAGCACGAAAATTTTATTGTTCTTTCAAAAAAATACCGGGAACTCGTCAGTAAATTGCATCCTTTTATGCGGTTAGCTGTGGCTTTAGACAGGCGACAGATTGGCGCAATTTCTGATTTTAAGTGCGAATATCGCCCAGAAGTGAGAGAGTTTCACTTGCGCCTACAACCGCTCAATCGCGAAGACAATTGCGCTCTAGAAATGTGGAGTTTGGATTATAAAAAGCCGTGTTTTGAATATGAGTACAATCTCAAATTAGTGGCAACTTTGGAACCGAATCTGGTTCCGGTTTAAATACAAAGCCGAGCCTGGAAACGAGAGACTGTAGGGTGCGTACTTCGCACCCTACAGTTTCAACTTAACCCTAAGTCTATTACCAATATTGTGTTTGACTCCATACTCCTCGCGATCGCCCTAGCCTGCCTTCTGAAGGCAGGGTGGATTAATTTTAGAGAGGATAAATCAATGCGATATGACTATTTGCTGACGCTATACGAAAGATTTAATTAGTGTCTCATATCATGTCCGGTCGAGCGATCGCGATTTTTGTAGGGGCGGCTTCACCAACAATACCTGCAAATAATTGACAATCTCAAAAACCCGCCCCGACCCGGATATTATCGTTAATCGATCGGACATGATATTAGGGATCATTCTGATACAACCGGATTTGATATTATCTACAAACCAGGTAGCCCAATTACTGTAAAATCCTGTTGAGTGATGAGATTAGCTGGCACGCCTTTGAGGCTAGCTAAGATTTGATCTGTGTTGGCAATTTTGATAAAAGTTGTAGTGTTTTCTTGAACTATGCTGAGTCGATCGACCGTTAACCCTCCCGTCAAAATTAATAAATCTTCACCTTGCGTAAAATCAGCAATTACATCGTGGCCTTCTCCCGCAGTCAAGAAAAAGTAATCGCGCCCGCTTCCCCCTTCCAGCGTATCGTTTCCGAAGTCTCGCATCAACCAGTCGTCGCCCATTCCCCCAATCAAAGTATCATCACCCTTGCCGCCGTACAGAGTATCGTTACCGTCACCACCACACAATTGATCGACATCTTGATTACCACAAATTAAATCATTCCCGCTGCCACCGCACAAATAATCTTTTTGATTGCTAGCATCTGTCGCGATATTGTCAATATCTCCGAAAATTGTATCCTCGCCATCGCCACCGCAGATGCTGTCATTTCCCAAATCTCCAAACAGCAAATCATTGCCAGAATCGCCGCAAATTATATCGTTATCTTTGCCACCGTGTAAGGTATCATTGTCTTCGCCCCCAGCAAGAGTATCTTCGCTTTCTTGTCCGTATAAAACGTCGTTGCCGTTATTGCCAAAAAGCAAATCTTTTCCTGTCAAGTCACCGTCAGACGCATCAGAAGTGCCACCAAATAAACTGTCATTACCTTCATCGCCAAGTAGGGTATCGTTGCCTTTGTCGCCCCAAACTACGTCATTATCTTTGCCTGCGATCGCCACATCATGATCTTTACCCGCATAAATAATGTCATTCCCAGCGTGGCCGACGATATAGTCGTTATTTTCGTTGCCAAATATGGTGTCGCTGTCTGCATCCGCGCCTACAGTAACTGGGCTAGCAAGGCCACCGTAAATATTGTCGTTGCCGAGAAAGCCATTTAGCAAGTCGCTGCTATTAAAACCGTTGATGATGTCATTAATATCGCTGCCGGTTAGAGTATCTTTACCGTCTGTACCGTTGAGGATATTTTCAGGGATATTCGGGCCGGGAATGGAAGTGCGATCGGGTAAAGTGATTCGATCGCACATACAGTCTTCCGAAGCAGCAGGAATTAGCGCAGGTGTGGGGGTTTCGCTTGTTGGAGATGTGGTTGGGGCGATCGAATTCTGATTGGCGATCGGCGTTTCCCCAGGTATAGCCGTCGGAATTGGTGTCGCAGTCGGAATTGGCGTTGGAATTGGTGTCGGAGTTTCCGTAGATATCGGAATTGGCGTCGGAATTGGTGTCGGAATTGGAGTTTCCGCAGGTGTCGGAATTGGTGTTGGAATTGGTGTCGGTGTCGGAATTGGCGTCGGAATTGGTGTCGGAGTTTCCGCAGGAATTGGCGTCGGAATTGGTGTCGGAATTGGTGTCGGAGTTGGAGTTTCCGCAGGTGTCGGAATTGGTGTTGGAATTGGTGTCGGTGTCGGAATTGGCGTCGGAATTGGTGTCGGA
>NZ_JAUBOS010000001.1:384363-390330 GCF_036700365.1 Microcoleus sp. w2-18bC1 | reverse complement strand
TTGGAGTTTCCGCAGGTGTCGGAATTGGTGTTGGAATTGGTGTCGGTGTCGGAATTGGCGTCGGAATTGGTGTCGGAGTTTCCGCAGGAATTGGCGTCGGAAGTGGAGTTTCCGCAGGCGTCGGCGTCGGTGTCGGAATTGGCGTCGGAGTTGGAGTTGGCGTCGGAGTTTCCGCAGGTGTCGCTGTCGGAATTGGAGTTTCCGCAGTCGTCGGAGTTGGAGTTGGCGTCGGAGTTGGAGTTGGCGTCGGAGTTTCCGCAGGTGTCGGCGTCGGAGTCGGAATTGGCGTCGCTGTCGGAATTAGAGTTTCCGCAGGCGTCGGAATTGGTGTCGGAATTGGAGTTTCCGCAAGCGTCGGCGTCGGTGTGGGAATTGGCGTCGGAATTGGAGTTTCCGCAAGCGTCGGCGTCGGTGTCGGAATTGGCGTCGGAGTTTCCGCAGGTGTCGCTGTCGGAATTGGCGTCGGAGTTGGCGTCGGAGTCGGAATTGGCGTCGGAGTTGGCGTCGGAGTTTCAGCAGGCGTCGGAGTCGGAGTTGGCGTCGGAGTTTCAGCAGGTATCGGAGTCGGAGTTGGAGTTGTATCTACAATAGTCAAAACAGCACTATAAATCCCTCCTAAATCAGATCCGTTAGTGGGATTGTTCAGAGTCAAATTAACAGTTTCATCCTCTTCTATTGCCGCATCATCAACAATTGGAATCGTGAAAATTTGAGTAGTTTCTCCAATGCCAAAATTTAATGTTCCCGATGTGTGGTTATAGTCGTTGCCAGCATTAGCAGTGCCATTACTGGTACTGTAACTGACAGCAGTTACATTAGTAGCATCAGTGCGAGTAACAGTAATTGTGGCAAATTGACCGTTTTCATTAACGCTGTAATTTGCAGCACTAAAGTTAAATGTGCCTGGATTGGTGAGATTGATAATGAACGCTTGGGTGTCAGAAGTATCGAGTCCTTCGTTCTCTATACCGCCATTATCTCTCAGGTTTAGAGTGATATTAGCACTGCCGATCGCCCCCGGCACCGGTGTAAAGGTTAGCGTCCCCACCGAGTCGATCGCAGGTTGTACACTAAACAAAGCAGCATTATCATTCCCTACCACTTGAAAAGCCACTGTTTGTCCTGATTCGTTGGCAGGGCCTGGAGAAATCGCAGTCGCCCATCCGGGGATGGTTTGTGGCCCCGAATTGCTGCTGAGAGTGCGATCGACTCCTTTGACAAACGAAGGTGGATCGTTGACTGGATTAACTGCGATCGAACTTGTTAAACTATTAGTGCTAAACGGCGTTGTTCCCCCAGTAACAGAAGCATTGACGCCGGCAGTACCGTTACCCACTCCGTTACTTCCATCCCACGCCCGAAAAGTAATTGTTGGTTCGCTTCCAGGGGTACTGTAATAGTCTTGGTTGGGTACAAAGCGGACTATCGCAGGCGTTTGCAGGGATACCTGTGTCAGGTTGATGTTAGCTTGGGCCGAGGTAGTGCCGTCACCGAGGAATAGAAAATTAGGAATTTCGTAAGGATCTATCTGGTCGCTAAATCCTGAATAATCGCGCAGCGGGCCGGTTAGTATGATATCGCTACCATCGGAAAGAAAGTAATTGTCACCTTGAACTCTGAGAGTGTAGTTACTAGCAATATTGGTGTTGTAATCAATATTTTCAGCGGCAACAAATAAGCCGTTGGTTTGTCCGTCTGGGTTGGGAGTAATGCCGTCGCCTTGTGCAAAGATATTGCCCGAAGTTGGAGATAGCTGCTGGAAACCGATTTCAATGGCTTTGCGATCGCTAGTAACGGCAACAATGCTAAAACCCGCCCGATTTTGATTAGTGCGGGATTCCGAGATAATTTGGAGATTAAAAGACAAGCTAAAGCCTGTAGTGCGATCGAGCGTAGGAAATGACGAATTTAAAGGATTATTTGTATAGCCAGCATAAATACTATTGGCCGCAGTGCTGCTTAAATTAACTCCATTACCGCTAAAAAATTCGGAAGCTGTAGCGGTAGGAGAAGCAAGATCTAAGTTAGTCAAAGACAGCCAATTTTGACCAGTGGGAGTGTTACCAAGTAAGCCATTATAAAGAGGAGTCGGGCCGAGCACGGTTGCTGAACTTTCCGACACTGTGCCGAAATTTGTCCAAGTATTGCCGTCTGTTGAAAATTGCCAGTTACCGTTAGTATTGTCTGCCGTGGTGACTGCGACACCTAAAGGATCGCCATTAGCGTCACTTCCTAACTCGCTAGTGAGGTTAAAAATACTAAAGCCTGTGTTAGCAGCGCTGGGTATATCTTCATTAATTGCGATCGGCGGATTAACATTAGGAGTTGCCAAATTCGGAGCGATGTTAACCTGCGGGTTGCGGAGACTGTTAATATAAATAGTGTTGATTCCGCCGTTGGGCAAACCCAACGAGCCAGGACTATTTACAGCATAATTAGCAGTTTTGTTCACCCCGCCAATAGCGCTGAAAAACTCGACAATACCCCCGTTACTTGGTGCTGGAATTTGCACCTTAGCTGCACTCCCAAAGGCTCCGTGTGTCCCCGATGTCCTCCAGGCGATCGAATCTACTGTATCTGTATTTGTAGTGCTAGCATTATCAACATAAACAACATCTGAAGCCGCGAAGTCCCCATGAAAATTTCCGGCTGGGAGTAGCTTTGTCAAAAATCCACCTTGGGGACTCAATCGAATGTTCCAATCATTGTTTGTTCCCGATGGTATGGGGTTGTAGGCAATCTCTTGATCAGCAGGCGAACCGCCAACCGTAAGTATTGTCCCTGTTTTAAACACAGGAGCAATACTTGCCATATTAGTAAATCGATAAGCTGAATATTTAACTGCTGTTGCCTCAGTTGAGTCGCCTACAAAATAGCTCTGAAGCTGAGTTGCACTTACATCTTCTGTGAGCAGTAACTCTACATACTCGTTGCCTGTAATGTTTCCAGTAGCGCGCCGGAATTCGTTAATAATTATCTGTCCCATCTAGATGCACCTAAATTTGAGATGATTATGTATTAGCGGTCAACTACTATCAATTTTTTACATTAAAATTTTATTTACGTAAATACACTGTCAGTAGTTTCTCCGTACAGTGGCTTGTTTAAGTCATTTTTATTACTAAAATAATATCTGGAGTGCTGACCAGTGTCAAGCAAAAGCTTGGATTATTGTCGATCGCACTCCCGGACGCAAAACGTGATTTGATACACTACTCATAGCGGCAAGCTATACGCTGTGAACCCTACATAATTAACTAAGGTGCGTACTCCGCACCTTAGTTAATTAATTTGTGCTTACCCGAAGATGGTAAAATCATTCACACCGATCGCACTAGCTTGCACTCCATTCAAAGCAGCCAACAGTTGACCGTTCTCACCAATCCTGATGAAAGCTGCATTAGCATTTTGGGTAATACTAAGTTGAGCAAAAGTTAGACCACCCGCTAACACCAGCAAATCTTCACCTTTTGTGAAATCAGTAATTATATCGCTGCCTTCACCTGCTGTTAAAACAAAGCGATCGCGCCCAATGCCACCGCTGAGAATATCATTGCCCAAACCGCCAATCAAACAATCGTCGCCTTTACCGCCATAGAGAGTATCGTTACCCTGCTCGCCGCATAGCTTGTCACTACCGCCGTTGCCAAACATCAAATCATTGCCAGCACCACCGCACAGGGAATCAGGCTCGCCGTTAAAGTCGATCGCACTGTCTCCGAAAATAGTATCGTCCCCGTCGTCGCCGCAAATGCTATCACTGCCGCGATCGCCCAACAGCCGATCGTTGCCAGTACCCCCCACCACAACGTCATTGCCCTTGCCGCCATAAACAGTATCATTGCCCTCGCCGCCGCTTAGAGTATCCGCAGCATCTCCCCCGTTCAAGAAGTCGTTACCAGCACCGCCAAACAGCAAATCGCGTCCAGTCGAGTCAGGGCTAAACGGGTCAAAACTGCCTCCAAACAAGCAGTCGTTACCCTGAGCTCCAACGAGAGTGTCATTGCCTTTGTCGCCCCCAATCAAGTCATCGTCTTTGCCGCCGATCGCCACATCATCGCCCTTACCCCCGAAAATGCGATCGTCGCCGCCGGCGCCGTTGAGGTAATCATTGCCATTGCCCCCAAACAGCAAGTCTTTGTCTGCATTGGGACCAAGGGGGATATTGCTGGGCAGTCCCCCGTAAATATTGTCGTTGCCTTTTTGGCCAAGCAGAATGTCGTCGCCGTTGAAACCGCTGATAACGTCGTTGAGATTGCTGCCGATGAGGAAGTCGTCGCCGTCAGTGCCATTGAAAGTGCGATCGACAGAATTCGGGCCCGGAATCGAACCGATCGCGGGTAGGGTAATCTGTTCGCAAATGCAATCGGTATCCCCGCCGCGAACGCTGTCAGAGTCAACAGGAATTCCTGCTGGAGTAGGTGTCGGAGTTCCCGTGGGAGTCGGAGTTCCCGTGGGAGTCGGAGTCGGAATTTCCGTTGGCGTTGGAGTTTCCGTGGGAGTCGGAGTTCCCGTGGGAGTCGGAGTTCCCGTGGGAGTCGGAGTTCCCGTGGGAGTCGGAGTCGGAATTTCCGTTGGCGTTGGAGTTTCCGTGGGAGTCGGAGTTCCCGTGGGAGTCGGAGTTTCCGTGGGAGTCGGAGTTTCCGTGGGAGTCGGAGTCGGAATTTCCGTTGGCGTTGGAGTTCCCGTCGGAGTCGGAGTTTCCGTGGGAGTCGGAGTCGGAATTTCAGTTGGCGTTGGAGTTCCCGTTGGCGTCGGAGTTCCCGTGGGAGTCGGAGTTCCCGTCGGAGTCGGAGTCGGAATTTCGGTTGGCGTTGGAGTTCCCGTTGGCGTCGGAGTTCCCGTCGGAGTCGGAGTTTCCGTGGGAGTCGGAGTCGGAGTTTCCGTCGGAGTCGGCGTCGGAGTTTCCGTGGGAGTTGGAGTTTCCGTGGGAGTTGGAGTTTCTGTGGGAGTCGGAGTTTCCGTCGGAGTTTCCGTCGGAGTCGGAGTTTCCGTCGGAGTCGGAGTTTCCGTCGGAGTCGGAGTCGGAGTTTCCGTCGAAGTCGGAGTCGGAGTTTCCGTAGGTGTCGGAGTCGGAGTTTCCGTAGGAGTCGGAGTTGGAGTTTGCGTAGGTGTCGGAGTTGGAGTTTGCGTAGGTGTCGGAGTTGGAGTTGGAGTTGGAGTGGGAGTTGGAGTCGGAGTTGGAGTCGGAGTTGGAGTTGGAGTCGGAGTCGGAGTCGGAGTCGGAGGGTTATTGACAACAATGCTTGCCGTGACGATCGCAGAATCAGCTTTCCCGTCATTAGCTTTGTAGGTAAAAGAGTCTGTCCCTGCAAAACCAGCATTCGGAGTGTAACTGAAGGAACCGTCTTGGTTGAGGGCGATCGACCCTGTAGCCGGATTTGTCACCAGAATCGCCGTCAGCGGGTCGTTTTCCGGGTCTGTATCGTTGATTAAGACTCCCAAACCAGTCACGTTGAGACTCGTATTAAAAGCAGTAGTATAGCTGTCAGAATTGGCTACAGGCGGGTTATTGTTGACGTTTACAGTCACGGTAGCCGGTTCCGAGCTAACTATTCCGTCGCTGACTGTGTAGGTAAATGTGTCTGTTCCAGAAAAGCCAGCGTTAGGAGTATAAGTGAAAGAACCGTCTTTGTTGAGGGCGATCGACCCTTGAGTCGGGTTGGCGGCCACCGCAGCACTCAACGTGTCCAAATCTGGGTCGGAGTCGTTGCCTAAAACTCCCGGCGCTGTTAAGCTGAGGACTTTTCCGGCACTGATGCTGTAGGTGTCGGGTTGTGCGATCGGCGGGTTGTTAGTGACATTGATATTTGCCACAATTGCTGGTGTCGTAGCAGCCCCATCACTGGCACTATAAGTAAAGCTATCGAGTCCAACAAATCCTGGATTCGGAGTATAAGTAAACGAACCATCCTTATTCAATCCGAGAGTGCCATTGTTGGGATTTGTGACTAGAGTTGCCGTCCG